>NZ_JBJJLO010000094.1:0-27305 GCF_046230915.1 Pseudomonas sp. KCJK8993 | reverse complement strand
GCTCGTCCGGCTCGGATTTCATCAGCCAATAGGCCATGCGCTTGCCCTCCGACAAGGTGGATGAACGGGTGATCTGGCAATTTTATGACAAACCGACGGTCGGTTGACGCCAGCATTTGCGTGTCGGTTCACGTTATCGCAAAATGCCGGGATTTTAAGCTTGACGCTGCCGCATGGCTTGTTATGGATGCCGTGCCGCCAGCGTGTGTGATTTGCCTGAGGGGGGGCAATCGATGAAACGCCAACCGGATTTGCTATGGATTTTGGTTATTTTGTTCGGTTTGGGCGTTGTGACCACCGGTTATGCACAGAGCCTATGGGCCAGCAAGACCGATGCTCCGGTCGAGATCGCACAACAGCAGCAACCCCTCAAGCGCTGAGTCAGCGTCGATAGAATGCGGCGCCTAGCGGGCGCCGTACCATCCCCGATCGGTCACCGTGCCCTGCAGCGGCACATCCCAGCTGGCCTGATCCAGTTTTCCGACTTTCTGGCATTCATGGGCCAGCCCCAGCAGCTTCGGCTTGCGCCATGTTTTCCGGCGCGCCAGATAGGCCAGGCTGCGGTCGTAGAATCCACCGCCCATGCCCAGGCGTCCTCCCTCTTCATCGAACCCCACCAGCGGCAACAGCACCAGGTCCAGGGCCCAGACCTTGCGCTGGCGGGCGACATTGATCCTGGGTTCGAGAATGCGAAAGCGATTGGGCCGCAGTTGCTCGCCCGGACGAATGCGCTGGAAGACCATCTTGGTCCGGGGCCAGGCGCTGAGGACCGGCAGGTAGGTGGCCTTGCCCCGGCGCTGGGCGGCGCGCAACAGCAGGCGCGGGTCGATTTCACCGTCGGTGGGCAGGTACAGCGATAGATGCCGCGCACGACGAAATACCGGATCCTGCGCCAACTGCCGATACAACCCACGGGCGGCCTGGCGCTGCTGGGCGGGTGTCAGGGAGCGACGGGCTTTACGCAGCATGCGGCGAAGTTGCGGGCGGGAGGGCAGCGCAGGTTCGGTCATGGAGGAGGCTTTGCAAGTCGGGATGGCAGGACAGCCTACCCGGAAAAACCAATGCCAGCATGGATAACTGGCATTGATCGATGATTCAGGCTCCCCAGGCGAACCGCTGTCGACTTAGCCCTTGAACCCGAGAGTTCAAGGCGGGAGATGCAGCAGGCTTTAAGGCTTTCCGTCTAGCGGACATGCACACCAGCCCAACGTGCAACTTCCAGGGTAGTGCAAATCGGCTCAGGGACATCGCCAACTGGCAAGCACCCCAGGGAGTGGCGGGAGTATAACGCAACCGCTGTCAGGAATCAGCCTTGCTTGCGTCCGATTCTGTCGCCAGGACCAGGTCGACCCGCTCCAGCAGGTCGCGTACCTGTTCGCGGGTAGTCGCGCTGGCCTGCACGTCCGGGCGCTCCTGGCGATGCAGCAGGTCGTGGGTGATGTTGAGGGCGGCCATGACTGCGATCCGGTCGGCGCCGATGACCTTGCCGCTGCTGCGGATCTCGCGCATCTTGCCGTCCAGGTAACGGGCGGCGCTCACCAGATTGCTGCGTTCTTCCTGGGGGCAGATGATCGAATATTCTTTGTCGAGGATCTGCACGGTAACGCTATTGCTTGAACTCATGAGTCTTGCTCCAGGGCCTTGAGGCGCGAAATCATCGATTCGACCTTACGCCGGGCGATTTCGTTTTTTTCAATGAGGTGCGCGCGTTCCTCGCGCCAGGTCTTTTCCTGAGCTAGTAAGAGTGCGTTTTGACTCTTTAGTTGCTCGACCCGGGTAATCAGCAGTTCGAGTCTGGCCATCAGTGCGTGCAGGTCGGTGTCTTCCATTGTGTCCCACTGAATTTGATCTGATGAGTGGCAACTGGCGGGACAGCCCCGGCGCATCCGGTGCTGTCCGCTCGGCAAACTGTCCGTCACCCAAGGCCCCGCGGACCGTTGTGACGGGGCGCAGGGCACAACGCGACGCTGGCAATGAATGATGACACGCCCTACGATACAAGGCCTTCATTCTAGACATTGCGCCGCTTGGCGCCTAGCTGCCCATGCCCATTCAGAACTCCCCTTACGATGCCTTCGCCACCCTGCTCAGCAGCAGCGGTCATTCTGTTTCTCCCGCCGAGCTGCATGGCCTGTTGCTGGGGCGCAGTTGCGCCGGCGCCGGCTTTGAAGTCGACGGCTGGCTGGTGGACGCTGCCGAGCTGCTCGAAGGCGAACCTCAGGAAAACGTACGCAACGCCTTGATCGGCCTGCAGGAAATGGTCAAGGGCGAGCTCACCAGCGACGACATGACCGTGGTCCTGCTGCTGCCCAGCGACGATGCTCCGCTGGCCCAGCGTGCCACCGCCCTTGGCCAGTGGTGCCAGGGTTTCCTCTCCGGTTTCGGCCTCAACTTCCGCGACAGCAGTGCCCTGAGCACCGAAGGTACGGAAGTGTTGCAGGACCTTGCAGCCATCGCCCAGGTCCAGGACGCGCTGGAAGAATCCGACGACGGTGAGAACGACTACATGGAAGTGATGGAGTACCTGCGGGTCGCGCCGCTGCTGCTGTTCACCGAAACCAACAAGGCCGGCGCACCGGCTGCCAAGCCTTCTCTGCATTGACCTGACAGGGACCGGGCCTGCCCATGATCCATATCCCGAAAGCTGAATACAGCCGGCGCCGCAAGGCGCTCATGGCGCAGATGGAGCCCAACAGCATCGCGATCCTGCCGGCGGCGGCCGTGGCCATTCGCAATCGCGACGTGGAGCACGTCTACCGCCAGGACAGCGACTTCCAGTACCTCAGCGGCTTTCCCGAGCCCCAGGCGGTGATCGTGCTGATGCCCGGTCGCGAGCATGGCGAGTACGTGCTGTTCTGCCGCGAGCGCAATGCCGAGCGCGAGCTCTGGGATGGCCTGCGGGCGGGCCAGGAGGGGGCGATCCGCGACTATGGCGCGGACGATGCCTTTCCCATCACCGACATCGACGACATCCTCCCGGGGCTGATCGAGGGGCGTGACCGGGTCTATTCGGCCATGGGCAGCAACCCCGAGTTCGACCGGCACCTGATGGAGTGGATCAACGTGATCCGTTCCAAGGCCCACCTGGGCGCCCAGCCACCGAACGAATTCGTTGCCCTGGATCATCTGCTGCACGATATGCGCCTGTATAAATCGGCGGCGGAAGTGAAGGTGATGCGCGAGGCCGCGCGGATTTCCGCCCAGGCGCATATCCGGGCGATGCAGGCCAGTCGTCCAGGGTTGCATGAGTACAGCCTGGAGGCCGAGCTGGACTACGAGTTCCGCAAGGGCGGGGCGAAGATGCCGGCCTACGGGTCCATCGTCGCGGCCGGGCGCAACGGTTGCATCCTGCACTACCAGCAGAATGATGCCGTGCTCAAGGACGGTGACCTGGTGCTGATCGACGCCGGCTGCGAAATCGACTGCTATGCCAGCGACATCACCCGCACCTGGCCGGTCAATGGTCGGTTCTCGCCGGAGCAGAAGGCGATCTACGAGCTGGTGCTGGCCGCCCAGGAGGCCGCCTTCGCCGAGATCGCCCCGGACAAGCACTGGAACCAGGCTCACGAAGCGACGGTCCGGGTGATCACCGCCGGCCTGGTGACGCTGGGCCTGCTGGAAGGCAATGTTGACGAGTTGATCGCCAGCGAAGCCTACAAGGCGTTCTACATGCACCGTGCCGGGCACTGGCTGGGCATGGATGTACACGATGTCGGCGAGTACAAGGTCGGCGGCGAGTGGCGGGTGCTGGAGGTCGGCATGGCGCTGACCGTGGAGCCGGGCATCTACATCTCCCCGGACAACCAGCAAGTGGCGAAGAAGTGGCGCGGCATTGGCGTGCGCATCGAGGACGACGTGGTAGTGACCAAGCAGGGCTGTGAAATTCTGACAGGCGGCGTGCCCAAGAGCGTGGCCGAGATCGAGGCGCTGATGGCCGCCGCCCGGGGCCAGGCGTCATGAGTCGGGTCAATCTCGCCATCATCGGTGGCGGCCTGGTCGGCGCCAGCCTGGCCCTGGCCCTGCAAGCCGGGGCCAAGGCCCGGGGCTGGAAGATCGTGCTGATCGAACCCTTCGCTCCTGGCGACAGTTTCCAGCCCAGCTATGACGCGCGCTCCTCGGCGCTGTCCTTCGGCGCGCGACAGATCTACCAGCGCCTGGACCTGTGGCAGGCAATCTCCCGGCGCGCCGAGCCGATCAAGCAGATCCATGTGTCCGACCGTGGTCGTTTCTCCACGGCGCGGCTGTCGGCCATGGAAGAGGGCGTCCCGGCCCTGGGTTACGTGGTGGAGAACGCCTGGCTCGGCCAGTGCCTGTGGCAAGGGCTGGACCAGGACGTGATCAGCTGGCGCTGTCCGGCCGAGGTCACCCGCCTGGAGCCCCTGGAAGGCGGCTACCGCCTGACCCTGAATGACGAGACCACCCTTGAGTGCGACCTCGCGGTGCTGGCCGATGGCGGGCGCTCCAGCCTGCGTGAGCAACTGGGCATCGGGGTTCGCAAGCGCCCTTACAACCAGAGTGCGCTGATCGCCAACATCACCCCCAGCGAAGCCCATGGCGGCATGGCCTTCGAGCGTTTCACCGACGACGGGCCCATGGCCTTGTTGCCGCTGCCGGAAAACCGCTGTGCGCTGGTCTGGACCCGCCAGGGCATGGACGCCCAGCGCCTGGCCGCGCTGGACGAACGCAGCTTTCTCAGCGAATTGCAGGGAGTGTTCGGTTATCGCCTGGGCACTCTCAAGCAAGTGGGCGCCCGGCACCTGTATCCGCTCTCCCTGGTGGAGGCCGAGGAACAAGTGCGCCCGCACCTGGTGGTGCTGGGCAACGCCGCCCACAGCCTGCACCCGATCGCCGGCCAGGGATTCAACCTGTCCCTGCGCGATGCCCAGGCCCTCGCCGATGCCCTGCTCGGCAGCGAACGCGCGCCGGGCGACTTCTCGGTGCTGCAGGCCTATCGCGAGCGCCAGCGCCTCGACCAGGACCTGACCGTAGGCTTCTCCGACCAGGTCACGCGGCTGTTCGGCAGCAAGCTGCCGCTGCTGTCGCTAGGGCGCAACCTCGGCTTGCTCGGCCTGGACCTGCTGCCGCCGGCCAAGCGCTGGTTCGCCCGCCAGGCCATGGGCCTGGGTGTTCGCCCGGATGCGTGACGGGTTGGCCCGGCGTGTCGGCAAGGCACGCCTGTTGCGTTGGGTGTTGAATCTGTACCCGCCCTACTTCGGCGCAGGAGTACGGATTCGCCATATCGCCGCAGACTTTCGCGAGGTCCGGGTGTCCATGGGCCTGGGCTGGTACAACCGCAACTATGTCGGCACCCAGTTCGGCGGCAGCCTGTATTCGATGGTGGACCCGTTCTTCATGTTGATGCTGATGGAAAACCTGGGACGCGACTACATCGTCTGGGACAAGGCCGCGGCCATCGACTTCATCGCACCGGGCAAGGGCCCGGTGTTCGCCCGGTTCAGCATCGACCAGGCCCTGATCGACCAGATCCG
Organism: Pseudomonas sp. KCJK8993; assembly: GCF_046230915.1. Taxonomy (NCBI): domain Bacteria; kingdom Pseudomonadati; phylum Pseudomonadota; class Gammaproteobacteria; order Pseudomonadales; family Pseudomonadaceae; genus Pseudomonas; species Pseudomonas sp. KCJK8993. Next base: position 21,816 of record NZ_JBJJLO010000094.1, on the reverse strand, counting down.
CCAGCATACCGCTGGCGGAGAAAAGTACCTGCCGCAGTTGCAGGTCGAGATTCACGATGGCTCCGGCACCCTGGTGGCGCGGGTCGACAAAACCCTTTATGTGCGGCTCAAGCCGCAAGCGAGACAGGCCTAAAGCATGGAAATGCGCGCAGATGTGCTGATTGTCGGAGCCGGCATGGTCGGCAGTGCCCTGGCCCTGGCGTTGCAGGGCAGCGGCCTGGAAGTGCTGCTGCTCGACGGTGGATCCCTGAGTGTCAAGCCTTTCGACCAGCAGGCGCCGTTCGAGCCCCGGGTCAGTGCCCTGTCGGCGGCCAGCCAGCGGATCCTGCAGCGCCTCGGCGCCTGGGACGGCATTGCCCGGCGCCGTAGCAGTCCCTACCGCGACATGCAGGTCTGGGATGGCAGCGGCACCGGCCAGATCCACTTCTCGGCGGCCAGCGTGCATGCCGAGGTATTGGGGCATATCGTCGAGAACCGAGTGGTCCAGGATGCCTTGCTCGAACGCCTGCATGAGTGCGATATCGGTTTGCTGTCCGATGCCCGGCTGGAGCAGATGCGCCGTTCCGGCGACGACTGGCTGCTGACCCTGGCCGACGGCCGGAGCCTGCGGGCGCCGCTGGTGGTCGCCGCCGACGGCGCCAACTCGGCGGTGCGCCGCCTCACCGGTTGCGCTACTCGCGAATGGGATTACCTGCACCACGCCATCGTCACCAGCGTGCGCAGCAGCCAGCCCCACCAACTGACGGCCTGGCAGCGCTTCACCGACACCGGCCCGCTGGCCTTTTTGCCCCTGGTGCGGGATGGGCAGCACGACTGGTGCTCCATCGTCTGGTCCACCACGCCCACCGAGGCCGAACGCCTGATGGCCCTGGACGACGCACGCTTCTGCGCCGAGCTGGAGCGGGCCTTCGAAGGGCGCCTGGGCCAGGTGCTTGGCGCCGATCCACGGCTCTGCGTGCCGCTGCGCCAGCGCCATGCCAAGCGCTACGTGGCCGAGGGCCTGGCGCTGATCGGCGATGCGGCCCATACCATCCATCCGCTGGCGGGGCAGGGGGTCAACCTCGGGTTCCTCGATGCCGCGGTGCTGGCCCAGGTGTTGCTGGAGGCCGCCGGACGTGGCGAGCGCCTGGCCGAGGTCAAGGTGCTGAGCCGTTTCGAGCGCAAGCGCATGCCCCACAACCTGGCGCTGATGGCCGCCATGGAGGGCTTCGAGCGGCTGTTCCAGGCCGATCCGCTGCCGCTGCGCTGGCTGCGCAACACCGGCCTGAAGGTGGTCGACCAGATGCCCGAGGCCAAGGCCCTGTTCGTGCGCCAGGCACTGGGCCTGAGTGGCGACCTGCCGGATCTGGCCCGGGCCGAGTGATCCGGGTCCAGGGAGGTGCCTGCCGATGACGAGCAGGCGCCGCCGCACAGGGCAAGGCTGCCCGCGCAACATCTGGTTACTCCTCGGCTCCGGGTTCGGTTGAGCCAGCAAATGGGAGTCCTTATCATTTCGCCTCACTTTGCATACGAGAGACTGCTCCCATGTTGGCACCGAAGCGTCTACTGACCGCCCTGGCACTCACCCTCATCGCCGGCACCGCCCAGGCCGCCGACGAAGTGGTGGTCTACTCCTCGCGTATCGACGAGCTGATCAAGCCGGTGTTCGATGCCTACACCCAGAAGACCGGGGTGAAGATCAAGTTCATCACCGACAAGGAAGCGCCGCTGATGCAGCGCATCAAGGCCGAGGGCGAGAACGCCACTGCCGACCTGCTGCTGACCGTGGACGCCGGCAACCTCTGGCAGGCCGAGCAGATGGGCATCCTGCAGCCCTTCACCTCCAAGGTCATCGACAGCAACATTCCCCTGCAATACCGCTCTTCCAGCCACGCCTGGACCGGCCTGAGCCTGCGGGCGCGGACCCTGGCCTACTCCACCGAGCGGGTCAAGCCGGGCGAGCTGACCACCTACGAGGCCCTGGCCGGCAAGCAATGGGAAGGCCGCCTGTGCCTGCGCACTGCGAAGAAGGTCTACAACCAGTCGTTGACCGCCACCCTGATCGAGACCCACGGCGCGGACAAGACCGAGGAAATCCTCAAGGGCTGGGTCAACAACCTGTCCACCGATGTGTTCTCCGACGACATCGCCGTGCTGGAAGCCATCAACGCCGGCCAGTGCGACGTGGGTATCGTCAACACCTACTACTACGGCCGCCTGCACAAGCAGAAACCGAACCTGGCGGTGAAGCTGTTCTGGCCGAACCAGGGCGATCGCGGAGTGCACGTCAACCTGTCGGGAATCGGCCTGACCCAGCATGCACCGCATCCGGAGGCCGCCAAGGCGCTGGTGGAATGGATGACCACTCCTGAAGCGCAGAAGATCTTCGCCGACGTCAACCAGGAGTTCCCGGCCAACCCGGCGGTGGCGCCGTCCGCCGAAGTCGCCAGCTGGGGCAAGTTCGTGGCCGATACCCTGCCGGTGGAAATCGCCGGCAAGCGCCAGGCCGAGGCCATCCGCCTGATGGACCGCGCTGGCTGGAACTGAGCCTACCGTTATACTGCGCCCCGCTTTTGCGGGGCGTTTTCTTTCGCGGCCCAGCTTTTTGTGACGAGGGAGCGTGCTCCCGCTTCAGCGCGCGGCGCTGGCAAACCCTGATTTCGTGAGTCAACTGTCGGAGTGGGTCTGCAACCCTTGGGGCGGCTCCCTCGCCACGCGTGTCTTGCACCAGTATTTTTGTCTGTTCAATCTGCCCGAGAGCTTTTTGTGGCCCATCCCGCCCAACGTCGTTGGTATCCCCTGGTCTTTGCCGTCGCGGCCCTGGTCCTGCTGCCGCTGAGCGTACTGCTGTTTTCCTGGCAGGCGGTCGACCAACAGATCTGGTCCCACCTGTGGGAGACCCAGATGCCGCGCCTGCTCGGCAATACCCTGACCCTGGTGCTCGGGGTCGGCGTCGGGGTCACGTTGCTCGGGGTGAGCCTGGCCTGGCTCACCAGCCTCTGCGAATTCCCCGGGCGGCGCTGGCTGGACTGGGCGCTGATGCTGCCGTTCGCGATCCCGGCCTATGTGCTGGCCTTCGTCTTCGTCGGCCTGCTGGACTTTTCCGGGCCAGTGCAAAGCCTGTTGCGGGAGTGGTTCGGCAGTGGCCTGCGGCTGCCCAGGGTGCGCTCCACCGGCGGGGTCATCCTGGTGCTGGTGCTGGTGTTCTACCCCTACGTCTACCTGCTGGCGCGCAGTGCCTTCCTGGCCCAGGGCAAGGGCTTGATGGAGGCCGCGCGGGTGCTCGGGCAATCGCCCTGGCAGGCCTTCTGGCGCGTGGCCCTGCCCATGGCCCGACCGGCCATCGGCGCCGGCGTGGCCCTGGCGTTGATGGAGACCCTGGCGGACTTCGGCGCGGTGGCGGTGTTCAACTTCGACACCTTCACCACGGCCATCTACAAGACCTGGTACGGCTTCTTCAGCCTGTCCAGCGCCGCGCAGCTGGCCAGCCTGTTGCTGCTGGCGGTGATGCTGGTGCTGTACGGCGAGCGGCGTGCCCGGGGCGCCAGCCGTACCGGCAACGAGCGCCCTCGGGGCAAGGCCCTGTACCAGCTGCGGGGATTCAAGGCGCTGGCGGCCAGTGGCTGGTGCCTGCTGGTGTTCGCCTGCGCCTTCGTGATTCCGCTGCTGCAACTGCTGGCGTGGTTCTGGCAGCGTGGGCGCTTCGATCTGGACGAGCGCTACGCCGGCCTGATCGTCCACACCTTGTACCTGGGCGGCATGGCGGCCCTGATAACGGTCAGCGTGGCCTTGCTGCTGGCCTTCGCCCGGCGCCTGGCGCCGACCCGGGGCATCCAGGCGGGCGTCAGCCTGGCCAACCTGGGCTACGCCTTGCCGGGGTCGGTGCTGGCGGTGTCGATCATGTTGGCCTTCAGCTACCTGGATCGCGAACTGGTGATCCCGCTGTCCGCCTGGCTGGGCGGAGCTGGCAAGCCCTGGTTGCTGGGCAGCCTCTGCGCCTTGTTGCTGGCCTACCTGGTGCGCTTCATCGCCGTGGCCTACGGCCCCCTGGAAACCAGCCTGGAGCGCATCCGCCCGTCACTGCCGGAAGCCGCCCGCAGCCTGGGAGTCGGTGGCCCGCGACTGTTTTTCAAAGTGTATCTCCCGCTGCTGCTACCCGGGACCTTGAGCGCCGCCCTGCTGGTGTTCGTCGATGTGCTCAAGGAAATGCCCGCCACCTTGCTGATGCGCCCGTTCGGCTGGGACACCCTGGCGGTGCGGATTTTCGAAATGACCAGTGAGGGAGAGTGGGCGCGGGCTTCGCTGCCGGCCCTGACCCTGGTGCTGGTGGGACTGTTGCCGGTGATCGGCCTGATCCGTCGCTCGGCCCATCGAATCGGTTAGGTGTCAGCCCGCCACCTTGCGGCTACAATGCGCGGCATTCGGTGCGGTCTGTTGTTTGGCCGGGACGCTGGAACCGGCTGGAAGCCATGTATTCCAAGGCTTTCACCTTTGCAGCGCCAGGCCGCACCCTCGCCACGCCCGGAAGGAGAAACCCATGGGACAGCGTACGCCTCTGTATGACCTGCATCTCGCCCTCGGCGCGAAAATGGTCGATTTTGGCGGTTGGGATATGCCCTTGCATTACGGCTCGCAAGTCGAGGAACACCATCAAGTGCGCCGGGATTGCGGAGTGTTCGATGTATCCCACATGACCGTGATCGATGTCGACGGCGACCAGGCCAAGGCTTGGCTCCAGCACTTGCTGGCCAATGACGTCGAGCGCCTGCAAAGCCCCGGCCAGGCCTTGTACAGCGCCATGCTCAACGAGCAGGGCGGCATCGTCGACGACATGATCGTCTACCGTCTCCAAGACAGTTATCGCCTGGTGGTCAACGCCGCGACCCGCCAGCAGGACCTGGCCTGGATGCAGGCCCACCTGGGCGACTTCCAGGTCCGGCTGCGCGAGCGGGCGGAACTGGCCATGCTGGCGATCCAGGGGCCCCAGGCGCGCCAGCGCATCGCCGAGCTGGTGAGCCAGCCCCGGGCCACCCTGATCCAGCAACTCAAGCCTTTCGAGGGCCGTGCCGACGGTGACTGGTTCATCGCCCGCACCGGCTACACCGGTGAAGACGGCCTGGAGATCGTCCTGCCCGCCGAGCAGGCGCCGGCCTTTTTCAACGACCTGGTGGGCGCGGGCATCTCGCCCATCGGCCTTGGCGCCCGTGACACCCTGCGCCTGGAAGCCGGCATGAACCTCTATGGCCAGGACATCCACCAGCAGGTTTCACCCTTGGTGGCGAACATGGCCTGGAGCATCGCCTGGGAGCCGGCTACGCGCCAGTTCATCGGTCGTGCCGCCCTGGAAGCGGAGCGGGCGGGTGGAATACAGCACAAACTGGTGGGCCTGGTGCTCGAGGAACGTGGCGTCCTGCGGGCGCATCAGGTGGTACGCATCGCCGATGTTGGCGAAGGTGAGATCACCAGTGGTAGTTTCTCCCCTACGCTGAGCAAGTCGATTGCCCTGGCGCGGGTACCGATGGCCACCGGCGATCGGGCCGAAGTGGAAATCCGTGGCAAGTGGTACCCGGTGCGGGTAGTCAAACCGACCTTCGTGCGCCATGGCAAAACCTTGATCTAACATTTTTGCAGCCGGCATTGCGCCGCTGATCATTTCTTCTTGAGGACATAGAACATGAGCGATATCCCTGCCCACCTGCGTTTTGCCGAAAGCCACGAATGGGCCCGCCTGGAAGCCGATGGCAGCGTGACCGTGGGTATTAGCGACCACGCCCAGGAGGCCCTGGGCGACGTGGTATTCGTCGAGCTGACCGAAGTCGGCAAGGTGTTCGGGGCAGGGGACCAGGCCGGCGTCGTGGAGTCGGTCAAGGCCGCTTCGGACATCTACGCCCCGGTGGCGGGTGAAGTGATCGAGGTCAACGAGGAGCTGAGCGCCAGCCCTGAACTGCTCAACAGCGAGCCGTACGACGCCTGGATCTTCAAGCTCAAACCGGCCAATCCGGCGGACCTGGAAAAATTGCTGGACGCCGCAGGCTACAAGGCCTCCATCGGCGAATAAGGCATACGCGGCCGGCCCTCGAGCGGGCCGGCCGCGAGTCCATTACCTCTGCAACACCTCTTTGACCGCGGCTACCGCGCGCTCCACATCGCTCTTGTCCATCGCCGTGAACATTGGCAACGACACGATCAGGCGTCCCACCCGTTCCGCTACCGGGAACATCCCTTCCTTGAAGCCGCGCTCGCGGTAAAGGCTCAACAGGTGAATCGGCGGGTAGTGATAGCCGATGCCGATACCCCGTTGCTGCATCTGCTCCATGAAGGTCGCGCGGGCCGGCTGGCCATCCTGGCGCTCGGGCAATACCAGCTGGAACAGGTGCCAGTTGCTGTTGCTGAAGTCCGCAGGTGGCAGCTGGGCGCCGTAGCGTTCCTGGAAATCGCTGCCGAAGCATTCGAAATAGTGCCGGGCCAGCTCGCGGCGGTGGGCGGTGATCGCCTCGATATGGGCAAACTGCCCGAGGCCGATGGCCGCGGCGACGTCGGTCATGTTGAACTTGCCGCCCAGCACATCCACGTCCAGGCCGTCGTGGCCGCTGCGGGTCACCCCTTGCAGGCGATATTTCTCGGCCAGGCGCGCTTCTTCCGGGGTATTGAGCACCAGGCAGCCACCTTCGGAGCAGGTGACGTTCTTGTTGGCCTGGAAGCTGAACGACACGAAGTCGCCGCCCGCGCCGATGCGCTGGCCGTTCCAGCTGGAGCCCAGGGCCTGGGCGGCGTCCTCCACTACCCGCAGGCCATGCTTGCTGGCCAGGGCGTAGAGGCGGTCCATGTCCAGCGGCAGGCCGGCCAGGTACACCGGGATGATGGCCTTGGTGCGCGGGGTGATGGCGGCCTCGACCTGGTCCAGGTCGAGGTTGCGGGTTACCGGGTCGATGTCGGCGAACACCGGCGTGGCGCCCACTTCGAGGATCACGTTGGCGGTGGCGACCCAGGAGATCGGCGTGGTGATCACTTCGTCGCCCGGGCCGATGCCGGCGATGCGCAGGGCGATCTCCATGGTGCAGGTGCCGGAGTTGAAGGTGCGCACGGTGCGGCCGCCGCAGAACTGCGAAAGCTGCGCCTCGAAGGCCTGGACCTTGGGACCGCTGGTGATCCAGCCCGAGCGCAGCACCTCGCCGACGGCGGCGATGGTGGGTTCATCGATGGTGGGTTTGGAGAACGGCAGGAAAGGCAGTTGGCTCATGACGATGGGACACCCGATAAGCGGACGCTGGGAACATGGATTGAGGCGCGCCGGGGGGCGCGCTGACGCCCAGCATGATGGTCCCGAATGCCTCGGGACGCCAGAGCGTCGAGGGGCAGAATCGGCTGCTATGCTGCTTGGCACCCTGTCGCATCGACGCTGAGCGCCGTTCATCGGAGAGAGACTGCCATGCCATCCCTGACCCAGCTACGTGAGCCCAATGCATTTCTCGACCGGCACCTGGGACCCGATGCCCAGGAGCAGCAAGCCATGCTTGCCAGCCTCGGGCTCGGCAGCCGGGTCGAGCTGATCGAGCAGACGGTGCCGCCGGCCATTCGCTTCAATCGAGCCCTGGACCTGCCACCGGCCCTCGACGAGACGGCGGCCCTGGCGCGGCTCAAGGGCTATGCGGCGCAGAACCAGGTCTGGACCAGCCTGATCGGCATGGGTTACCACGGCACTCGCACGCCCAACGTGATCCTGCGCAACGTGCTGGAAAACCCCGGCTGGTACACCGCCTATACCCCTTACCAGCCGGAGATCGCCCAGGGCCGGCTCGAGGCGCTGCTGAATTTCCAGCAGATGACCATCGACCTCACCGGCCTCGACCTGGCCAATGCCTCGCTGCTGGACGAAGCCACCGCCGCGGCCGAGGCCATGGCCATGGCCAGCCGTGTGGCCAAGTCCGGGAGCAAGCGGTTCTTCGTCGACGAACATTGCCATCCGCAGACCCTCTCGGTGCTGCGGACCCGGGCCGAGGGCTTGGGTTTCGAACTGGTGGTCGATAGCCTCGACAAGCTGCCTGGGCACGAGGTCTTCGGCGCCTTGTTGCAGTACCCGGATACCCACGGCGAGATCCGCGACCTGCGGCCGCTGATCGATCAATTGCATGCCCGCCAGGCCCTGGCCTGCGTCGCCACCGACCTGCTCAGCCTGTTGCTGCTGACCCCGCCTGGCGAGCTGGGTGCGGACGTGGTGCTGGGTTCGTCCCAGCGCTTTGGCGTGCCCATGGGCTACGGTGGTCCCCACGCGGCCTTTTTCGCCTGCCGCGACGAATACAAGCGGGCCATGCCCGGACGCATCATCGGCGTGTCCCGTGATGCCCGGGGCCAGGTGGCGCTGCGCATGGCCTTGCAGACCCGCGAGCAGCACATCCGCCGCGAGAAGGCCAACTCCAATATCTGCACCGCCCAGGTGCTACTGGCCAACATCGCCGCTTTCTACGCGGTGTACCACGGCCCCAAGGGGCTCAAGCGCATCGCCCAGCGGGTGCACCGGCTGACCTGCATTCTCGCTGCGGGGCTGGAGCGCCATGGCATCGCCCGGGTCAACCGGCACTTCTTCGACACCCTGACCCTGGAGGTGGGCGGCAGCCAGACCGCGATCATCGAGAGCGCCAGGGCCCAGCGGATCAACTTGCGGATCCTCGGCCGTGGCCGGCTGGGCCTGAGCCTCGACGAGACCTGCGACGAAACCACCGTCGCCCGGTTGCTGGATGTGTTCCTGGGCGCCGACCACGGCCTGGACGTAGCCGTGCTGGATGCCGAGGAGCTGGAGTCCGGCCTGCCCGATGAGCTGCTGCGCCGCAGCCCGGTGCTGGAGCATCCGGTGTTCAGTGCCCATCACAGCGAGACCCGGATGCTGCGTTACCTCAAGCAGTTGGAGAACAAGGACCTGGCGCTCAACCAGTCGATGATTCCCCTGGGCTCCTGCACCATGAAGCTCAACGCCAGCAGCGAGATGATCCCCATCACCTGGCCGGAGTTCGCCGACCTGCACCCCTTCGCGCCCCGGGAGCAGGCCGCCGGCTACCGCTTGATGATCGAGGAGCTGGAGCGCTGGCTGTGCGCGATCACCGGTTTCGATGCCATCTGCATGCAGCCCAACTCCGGGGCCCAGGGCGAATATGCCGGGCTTTTGGCCATCCGCCGCTACCACGAGAGCCGTCGGCAAGGGCAACGCAATATCTGCCTGATCCCGGCCTCGGCCCACGGCACCAACCCGGCCTCGGCGCAGATGGCCGGGATGCAGGTGGTGATCGTCGAGTGCGACGAGGCCGGCAACGTCGACCTGGCGGACCTGGCGGCCAAGGCCGCGCAGGCCGGCGAGCGCTTGTCCTGCCTGATGGCGACCTATCCCTCGACCCATGGGGTCTATGAAGAAGGCATCCGCCAGATCTGCGAAGTCGTCCACAGCCATGGCGGCCAGGTGTACATGGATGGTGCCAACCTCAATGCCCAGGTGGGCCTGGCCCGGCCCGCAGACATCGGCGCCGACGTCTCGCACATGAACCTGCACAAGACCTTCTGCATTCCCCACGGCGGCGGTGGCCCGGGCATGGGGCCGATCGGCGTGCGCGCACACCTGGCGCCCTTCGTCGCCAACCACCCGGTGGTGCCGATTGATGGCCCGTTGCCCCAGAACGATGCGGTCAGCGCCGCGCCCTGGGGCAGTGCGAGCATTCTGCCCATCAGCTGGATGTACATCGCCATGATGGGGCCGCAGCTGGCCGATGCCAGCGAGGTGGCGATCCTCGCCGCCAACTACCTGGCCACCCAGCTCAGCGGCGCCTTTCCGGTGCTCTACAGCGGGCGCAACGGGCGGGTGGCCCATGAGTGCATTCTCGACCTGCGGCCCTTGAAGGCGTTGACCGGGATTACCGAGGAGGACGTGGCCAAGCGCCTGATGGATTACGGCTTCCATGCGCCGACCATGTCGTTCCCGGTGCCGGGCACGCTGATGGTCGAGCCCACGGAGAGTGAGTCCAAGGCCGAGCTGGACCGGTTTGTCGAGGCCATGCTGAGCATTCGCGCCGAGATCGCCCAGGTCCAGGAGGGCCAGTGGCCGGCCGAGGACAATCCGCTCAAGGGCGCGCCCCATACCCTGGCCGATATCACTGGCGCCTGGACGCGGGCCTACGGCATCGAGCAGGCGGTCTTGCCCAGTGCCCATGTGCGGGCCCACAAGTACTGGCCGGCGGTGAACCGGGTGGACAATGTCTACGGCGACCGCAATCTCTTCTGCGCCTGCGTACCGGTGGACGCCTACCGCTGAGCCGGTTGCCAGGCCGACCGGGCAGCCTGGGCGCGGATCCGGCGCGGCTGGGCGTCGAGAGGGTACAGGTGCAGCAGTTCTTCCTCGACGACCTGGTTGCTCAGGCCCAGCTCCAGTTCCGGGCAGTCCAGGTCCAGCCAGTCGCCGTGTTGCAGTTGCAGTTCGCTCTCGCGCCGGCTGGCGCTGTGGAACACATAGTGGACCATGCCCGGCTGCAGGAACTGTTCGTGCTGTTCGAGGAAGGCCTGGGAGTACTTGCGAATCGCCCCCCAGGCCTGCTGGTCGAGGCGGTAGCTGAGGTAGGACAGCTGCGCGCCCTGGCGCTCGACCCGGACGTTGAGCGACAGGCTGCCCTGCAGCTCGCCGAGGATCAGCGCCGGGGTGATCGCGCAGTGGCGCAGGCGCGACTGCGCGCAGGAGCTGGCGTCCTGGCGGCTCAGCAGCGGGTCGCGGATGTCATGGCCGAGGCTGAAGCCTACGAACCGCAGCTGGCCGAAATGATCCACCAGGTACACGCAGACCACCCCGGGTTGGCTGGCGATGCTCAGGGCGTGATAAGGAACGGTCAGTGGTTCGCCGTCGGTCTTGAGCAGGCTGCCATTGCCCTTGTAGAACCAGCCCTGGTGGGTGTGCTGGGTATTGAGGGTGACTTCGCTGACCTGGGCCAGCAGGCTGTCGCTGGGCTTGAGGGGCGGGCGCAACGGGCCTTCCTGGCGTCCGTCGACGGCGAGTTGGGGATGGGCCGGCAGGCTGCGCAAGTGCTCGTTCCAGTCCAGGTGCCGCCGGGCGCAGAACTGCAGGGTCTCGTACAACCCGCCATGTTCGGAGAGCGCCCGCACACTGCGGCCATTGTGCAAATCGAACAGCCCGATGGCGCGCTGGTCCTTGTGGCAGACATCCAGCAACAGCAGGTAATCATCCATGATTCTCTAGTCCTCGATCGGCAAGGGGGCGGGAAGGCAAGGGGCGTGGTTCCAGGCTTGGTGCGCGGCCGGGCTCGAGGGCGTTTTCCTTGAGCAGCAACGACAGCAGCAGGCCGGCCAGGCTGCCGCTCAGGGCGACATACAGGATCGACGGCAGGCCGAAATGATTGGCGGCGAACCCGGCTACCGCCGGCGACAGCCCGCCACCGAGGATCTCGCCGAGGCCCACGACGATCCCGGTCGCAGTGGGCAGCAGGGCCGCGGGCACCGACTCGCTGGTCAGCGGGCCGACGGTCATGCAGATCAGGCTGAAGTTGAAGAATGACAGCAGGAACAACAACAGGAACAGCAACCAGGGAATGGCCGGGCTGACGATCAGCAGGCCGACCAGGGTGCTACTGCTCATGAAGCACGCCGAGACCACCGGCTTGCGCCCCAGGCGATCGGACATCCCGGGGATGATCAACTGGCCGATGAAGCCGCCCAGGCCGATGGCCGAGATGATGAAGGCCATGGACAGGGTTTCCAGGTGCAGGTAGTCGGTCAGGTAGCTGGGCAGCATGGCGCAGAGCACGAACTGGCAGGTGAGGATGCAGAACATGATCAGGATGTTCAGGCTCACGTTGCCGCTCTTGAAGGCTGCCAGCCAGCGCGTCCCGGCATGGCCGCAGGCCTGGTCGGTGGTGGGTGCCGGCTGTGGCCGGTAGACCTTCCACAGGTAGGCGGCCAGTACCAGGCCCGGCAGCGAGATGATGGCGAATACGGCACGCCAGGAGCCGGTCATCTGCAACAGGCTGGCGGCGATCAGCGGGCCCAGGCACAGGCCGAGAATCGGGAACAGCGCCTGCTGGATTCCCAGGTTCAGGCCACGTCGGCCGGGACGCGACACTTCGTTGGTGACGATGATGCTGGTGGGCGTGAAGGCACCTTCGCAGATGCCCATCAACCCGCGCAGGATCACCAGTCCCAGCACGCCGGTGGCCAGCGCGGAAAAACCGGACAGCAAGGACAGGACGGTGATGGACACCACCAGCACGCGGCGGGTGCCCAGGCGTTCGATCACGCTGCCCATGCCCAGGGCCGACAGGCCCCAGGTGAAGGCCAGCGCGGCGGACAGATAGCCCAGGTCCTGATAGTCCAGGTGCAGGTCATGCATGATCACCGGGAACAGCGGCAGGATGATGAAGCGATCCAGCCCCACCAGCCCGAAGCTCAATGACAGCAATAGCACCATGGATCTTTCGTAGCGGCTGTTGGCCGCCGTGATTGGCATTCCAGTGTTCATCGCTCAGCTTCCTTGGCAAACCATGAACTCGGCGCGAGGCGCCGTGGAGGGTACGGCCTGACGCTGCCTTGTAGCCCGGCAGCGTCAGGTCGGACAGACGCGGGGTTTCACATCAGGCGGTCCATTGGCCGACCGCCATCTCCGCGGTGAAGCCCGGGCCGAAGGCCGCCAGCAGGCCGATATCGCCTTTGTTCAGGTTGGAATCGAACTGGCGCTTGAGGACGTCGAACACCACCACGCTGGCGATGTTGCCGGCCTCGGACAGGCTGCTGCGCGATTGCGAGACGCGGTTCGACGCCAGGTCCAGGTGCATCACCAGTTCGTCGAGGATCTTGCGGCCGCCGGTGTGGAAGATGAAGAAGTCGTTGTGCGCGCAGTTCTGCTCGAAGCTCTCGTAGTTGAGGCGCTCCATGACCGGTGCCACGTCCTTGATGGAGTTCATCACCGCCTTGTCGAGGGTGAAGTGGAAGCCGGTGTCCTTTACGTCGTACTTGATGTAGTGCTCGCTCTTGGGCAGGAAGTACGACTCGGTCTTCTTGATCTTGAAGCCGCCGGCCTGGTCGTCGGCACGCAGTACGCAGGCCGAGACCGCATCGCCGAACAGCGCCGCCGAGATGAAGGCGTGCAGCTTGGTGTCGTCCGGCTGGTAGCACAGCGAGGAGAACTCCAGGGACACGATCAGCACGTGGTTGCGCGCATCGAGGCTGGCGAAATCGTTGGCCCGGTTGATCGCCGCGGCACCGGCCACACAGCCCAGCTGGGCGATCGGCAGTTGCACGGTGGAGGTGGGCAGGCCCAGGTCGTTGATCAGGTGCGCGGTCAGCGACGGCATCATGAAGCCGGTGCAGGAAGTGACGATCACCATGCGGATGTCGCTGATCTGCAGCCCGGCATTCTCGATGGCCTGGCGTGCGGCGGCCGACGACATCTGCCGTGCTTCACGCTCGTAGACGATGCTGCGGTGGGTGAAGCCGGTGTGGACCGCCAGCTCGTCGATCGGCAGCACCAGGTGGCGCTCGTTGACCTCGGTGTTGGCGATCATGCGCTTGGCCAGGGCCATGCGGGGGTGGTCGGCGTGCAGGCCTTCCAGGTGATCGACCATCTGCTGCTGGGTGATCTTGTGTTTCGGAAACATTACGTGTGGGAGGCAAAGAGTAGACATGACCCATCCTTGGCCGTATTCAGGCCAATAAGTAAGTGTTGGGGAGTGTCCCCGTTAATAGGCAATAGAATTCATAGAGCCCAAGAAAACCGGGGCCCAAGGGCAACTTCCAGAACTGAAGTTGCCGCTGATGCAGCTTTTAAGTTGGATTTTATTTTTATGGCTTACTTCAAGGTGCCTTTTGGCAAGGCACCTTGAACAACACGTTATTTATCCAGAACGAACTTGTAGGCGTATTGCCAGGCCAGGTTGCTTTCGCGCACATGCTTGCGCACCACCATGCGCACCGGCGCGCCGACCTTCAGTTGCTGGGCATCGCAGACATCGACGATTTCCGAGGCGATCACCAGGCCGTCGTCCAGGCGGACCATGGCCATGCAGCGCGGTACGGTCTCGCCATAGCCCATGGCCGCCAGGATCGGGTTGTCGGCGTGGGCCATGACTTCGATCTTCCCGGTGCGGGCGCAACGATAGGGCTTCACGCTCATGGAGTTGCAAGCGCCGCAGACCGTACGCCGGGGGAAGAAGATCTCGTTGCACTCTTCGCACTGGCTGCCTTCGAGGCGGTACTTGCCACCATGCTCGCGCCATTCGCGGAGCATGCTGGCGGTGGTCATTCTGTGGATCTGTTCTGGGTACATGGACATGGTCCGGGCTCCTTAGTCGTTCGAGAGGACAATCACCGAGTTGTGCGCCGCATAACCGCCAAGGTTCTGCGACACGCCGATGCGTGCGCCCTTGACCTGGTTGTCGGCTTCACCCCTCAGCTGCCGGAACAGCTCGGTGATGTGCAGGATGCCGTCGCAGCCGGAAGCATGGCCGCGGCCGATGTTGCCGCCGTCGGTGTTCAGTGGCAGCTGGCCGTCCAGGGCGATACCGCCTTCGAGAACGAAGTCGCCAGCCTGGCCCTTGCCGCAGACGCCCATGGATTCCATCTGGATCAGGCCGGCGCCGAGCAGGTCGTAGACCTGGGCGACGTCGATGTCCTTGGGGGTGATCCCGGCTTTCTTGTAGGCAATCTCCGCGCAAGCGATGGAGTTGGCCGAGACGGCCATGCCCACGTCCTTGGGCAGGCCCGGGTGATGCAGGGTCGGGTTGTGGAAGCGGGTACCGAAGTAGTGGGAAACCCCGGTATAGGCGCAACCCCGCACGAACACCGGTTTGTCGGTGTACTTGTGGGCCAGGTGCTCGGCGACCAGGATCGCGCAGCCACTGGCTTCGCCCCAGGCCAGCATCGAGCCGCAGGCTTCACTGTTCTTCAGCGCTTCCAGGGTCGGGATCGCCTGGCCATAGCGGGTGGCGGTAGGGGTGTTGTGCGCATAGATGCGCATCTGCCGGCCAAAGGTGGCCAGGACGTCGGCTTCGCGGCCGGCATAACCGAACTTCTGGAAGTACTCGGCGGTCGCCAGGGCGAAAGCGTCGGTGTGGGAGATGCCGAGGAAGTAGTCGTACTCGCATTCGGTACTGGAACCGATGTATTCGGCATAGTTGAAGTGGTCGGTCATCTTCTCGAAACCGCCGCACAGAACGATGTCGTACTCCCCGGAAGCCACCATCTGATGGCCCATTTGGAAGGATACCGAGCTGCTGGTGCAGTTGGCGGTGCTCATGAAAGTCGGCGCCGGGCTGATCCCCAGGGCGTCGGAAATGGTCGGGCCCAGGCCGCCATATTCGGAGATGCCTTCACCGTGATAACCATAGGCAACGCCCTGGATTTCACGGGGGTGCATCTTGGCATCCTTGATGGCCTTGTAGGCGGACTCGACGATCATTTCCTTGAACGTCTGCCGAACTCGTGAACTACCGGGCTTCGGCGTATAGGCAGCCGAAACTATTGCAACACGACGTGCGCACATGTACATGCTCCTTGCGTAGACAGGCGTAATCAGAGATAGGCGGTCAGGGCATAGTCAGCCCGCAGGTACTTGAACTCGTACTTGATGGACGTGCCGTAATCGACATAGGTCTTGTTCTCGAGCAGCTGGCGCAGCGGCTTGTTGCGCTTCTGGTACTGCTCGATGGCGTCGGTGACGGTCAGGGCGATGGCGTCGCTGCCGGCGCCGAAACCGTAGGACACCATGAGGATCTTCTGTCCTGGACGGGCCTGGTCCAGGACGTTGATCAGGCCCAGCAACGGGCTGGCCGCCCCGGTATCACCGACGTTGCCGGCGTAGATGCCCGGTTCGATCTGCTTGGCGTTGAAGCCCAGGTGCTTGCCCAGGGAGTAGGGCGTGGACACCAGGTTTTGCTGGAACACCACGTAGTCGTAGTCGGCGGCGCTGGTGTGCAGCTTGGCCATCAGCCCTTCGGCGGCGCGGCGGGTCTGGTCTTCCAGGCCGATGCTGTTCTTGTCCGACCCCAGGCCCATCCCGGAACGAATGTAGCGATCGCCCTGGGGACGGATGTTGTCGGCGATGTCGGCGGCGCAAGAGAAGCTGCCATCGAATTCGGCGATGACATTCTCGGTGCCGACCAGCAGCGCGGCGGCGCCGGCACCGGCATAGGATTCGGTCAGGTCGCCGGGAGCGGTGTTGCGGTTGATGGTGTCGGCGCCGATGGCCAGGGCGCTGCCGGTCATGCCCGAGGCCACCAGGGCCTGGCAGATCTGCAGGGCGGAGGTACCGGATTTGCCGGCGAACTGGACGTCGGCGCAATAGGCGTCGTAGCCGCTGCCGAGCATTTCCAGGATGATCGAGGCCGAGGCCCGCGAGTCATAGGGGTTGGTGCAGGTTCCCAGGTACAGGGCCTGGAGTTCATGGCCGGGGACTTTGTCCAGGGCCCGTTGTGCTGCCAGTACGCCGAGGGTGATGACATCTTCATCCGGCTGCAGCACGGCTCTTTCGGTGACGCCCAGGTTCTCCTCGACCAGCTTGAGGTCGGTGTTCTTCCAGACGTTGATGACTTCCTGCACTTTGAGGCGGCAGACCGGAATGCCCGCGCCATAGCTGACTATGCCTACTTTTTTCACGTTCATTTTCCTCTTGATTCCATTCTCTTCAGAAAACTGGGGCGTGCCTGCTTCGGGAGCAGTCTTGAAACATATGGAAAACTGTTTTGCTGCCTTCAACTGGCCGGCGTCATGCAAACCCGCAAAGTAGAGCGGTTCTTCTATGGAAGAAAGCCAGGCGAAAGCAGTTTTTTTTTCACCTCGTTATGTTATAATACGGAACGTTTCGTTTAATAAGAATCTAGGGTGATCTTTGTTCTTGAAAGCAAAAGATTGAAGCCTTGAATTCGAAGTCGTACCTGTCTAATGCCCCGTATTAATTGGCTGTGAGGCAATAATCAAAAAATCTAGATGGACCGGTACAAGAAATTCGTAGATCTCTTTAGAATGAAACGAAACGGACCGTTTCATTTCGATTCGGGGGAATCCTATACTCTGCGTTGCGTTTGTCAAGCGCCCTGCCTGGAGATTTTTTTATCGTGGCTCGTACACCATCTCGCAGCTCCATCGGCTCTTTGCGAAGTCCTCATACTCATAAAGCCATCCTCACTTCCACTATCGAAATCCTTAAGGAATGCGGCTATTCCGGGCTCAGTATCGAGTCTGTGGCTCGTCGAGCCGGTGCCAGCAAACCGACGATCTACCGCTGGTGGACGAACAAGGCGGCGTTGATCGCAGAAGTCTACGAAAACGAGAGCGAACAAGTTAGAAAGGCTCCTGATCTCGGCTCTTTCAAGAAAGATCTCGATTTTTTGCTGCGCAATCTCTGGAAAGTCTGGAGGGAAACCATTTGCGGGGAAGCTTTCCGTTGCGTGATAGCTGAAGCGCAACTGGATCCAGCAACATTGATCCAGCTCAAGGATCAATTCATGGAGCGCAGGAGGGAGTTGCCCAGAAAGCTGGTGGAGAATGCCATCAGCAATGGTGAGTTGCCCAAGGACACCAACCGTGAATTGTTGCTCGATATGATCTTCGGTTTTTGCTGGTATCGACTGCTGACCGAGCAGTTGACGATGGAGCAGGACATCGAGGAGTTCACTTGCATGTTGATCAACGGTATTTGCCCTGGTGCACAACGTTGATTCATTCCAACCACCGAGCCCGCGAACATCGTGGGCTCGGTGGTTTAGTGCTTCAAGCTGAAGGCTTCGCGAACTCCCGATACAGATCCGGAAGAAAGCTGGCCAGGTGGTTGAACTCGCACATGTCGTGTACGGCGAATTCATAGGCCAGGGTTTCCAGCTCGGTGGCACCCAAGCCGTTTTCCCCGAGGATGGCCGCCGCCTTTTCTGCCCCGGGAAAACGGGCCATGGAAGGATGTGCGCCGACCCAGTAGCGGCTGGTCAAGTACATGCCGCCCGGTACCTCCTTGAACAAGTGCACCATCAATGAGACCGGCACCTGTGGATGATCGGCCAGGCTCATCAGGGCGCTGACGCTGCCGTCGATCTTCGCTTCGCGATAAAGATCGGGGTCCAGGCCCAGCTTGCCTGGCTCCTGGAAGTCGATATGCAGGTGCATCAGGCGGTCGCCGACATACTCCGAGGCGCAGAAGGTGTTGCCGTACAGTCGCTCTTCGAAGCTCAAGGATTCGTCGCACAGGCGCTGATGCTTCACACAAGGGTTGCTGACATGGGCATAGGGGAACCACAGGGTGTAACGCTCCGACTCCAGCGGGTGCCATATGAACCACCACTTGAACATGTCGGCTGTGCAGTCGGGAAAGAACTTGCGGCTTTGCACATAGGCCATCGGCCCCGGCAGCAGGGCATAGCCGGACTCCTCGCTGACGAAGTCCGGATCGAGCAGGCGATTGATGTCCTCGATGCTCGGGGTGAGGGTGTCCTTCAGGGGCATGGGGCCTTGCTGGATCTTGCGCACGGCGGACAGCGGCACCTGCATGTCCCCGCGAAAGTACTTGGCGTAGGGCTTGTTCCTGACCTCCGCCTGGTTATGCAGGAACAGCTTCTGCATGGGCAGGGAGAAGTAGGTGAAGGGAGTCATGACGCGTGCTTCCATGCTGATATCCTTTGGCTGAATAGACGAGTAGCCGCCACTTCACAGCAACCTTGGAGCCTGGTTGAACGAGAAACTGGCGCTTTGTAGCTAAGCAGTCCATAAACAAAAGTCAAATTTGAATTTAACTTAGTGAGGAACTCATGGTCGTTCCCGTTTCCCCGCAGGCAGCTGTAGTTCGTGCACCGCGCCAGGATGGCCAGGCGACTCGCCAGCAGATTCTGGAGATGGCCGGTCAATTGTTTGCCGAGCTGGGGTATGCCAATACCACCAGCAAGCAGATCTGCGAGAGCTCCAGGGCCAACAATGCGTCGGTCAACTATCACTTCGAGAACAAGGACGGCCTGTATCGGGCGGTGTTGCGCGAGGCCCATGACCGCCTGGTTGGAATAGAAACCATGATCAGCCTGAGCGAGAGCCAGCAAAGCCCTGAAGACAAGCTGCGGGCGATCATCACCATGCTGATCGAGGGCCTGGGGAGCGCGCGCCAGGGCTGGGCCTTGAAGGTGCTGACCCGCGAGTTGCTGTCGCCCTCTTCGGTCCTGCCCGAGGTGCTCGAGGAGCAGGCCTTCCCCAAGGCGCTGATCGTGCGCACCATCCTTGGCCAGATCATGCAGCGTTCGCCCGACGATCCAGCCACCTTGCGCTGTGCGGTCAACGTATTCGCGCCCTGCCTGTTCCTGCTGATCGCCCATGGCCAGTTGCAGCGCAATGTGCTGCCCGGCTTGCAGCTCGATCCGCCCGAGTTGATCGAACACATGATGAGCTATGCGCTGGCCGGTTTGCAGGCGGTGTCCCGGGCCGCCAAGGCCGGTTAGGGATCTGCCAGGCAAAAAAACGCCGCCCCTGGGGGCGGCGTTTGCTGTGCGCTATCCCTGGGACGATCCTTACTCCTGGGCTACGGCGTTCTTCGCCAGGATGGCGTTGGCCAATTCCATGTCGCTGGCCTGCAGGCCAGGATTCTCGGAGCGGACCTTCTGGATAGCGGCCTCCAGGTACGGGCCGCGGATGCTGCCCTGGCTGGCGACGAAGCTGCCAGCGTCGTCCTGGGCGGCGACGATCAGCTTGTGATCCTTGAAGGTCAGGTAGGTGGAACCTGTGGTCGCACCGGAGGAAATGACGTTACGCCAGAAGGTGTCGGCCATTGCCGAACCTACGGGGAGCGACAGCAGGGCAATTGTGGCGACAGCTGTTTTCAGACGCATGATGGGTGACTCCGACTAGGGGGGAACTACAGCGTTTGATTCTAGTTTCCCCGGTCGAGTTCCGTGACCGTTCAGTCGAGATTTTCGACCAGCAGGATCGTTCCTTCCTGGCCCACCACCCGGACTCGCGCGCCCTCTGGAGCGTCAGTGCCCTTGGCGATCCAGACGCCATCGGCAACCTTGATCCGGCCCCGGCCGTTGACGATCGCCTGATGCACCACGAAGGTCTTGCCGATCAGCTCGCGGCCCCGCAGGTTGAGGTTCGGCTGGTCGCTGGCGCGGATCGCGCTGCGCTGGCGTCGCCACCAGTACAGGGCGGTCAGCAGGGACAGCAGGCCGAATAGCAGCAATTGCGCTTCCCACGCCAGGCTCGGGACCAGGAACGCCAGGACTCCCACGCAGATCGCGGCCAAGCCGATCCATAGCAGGTAGCCGCCGGCACCGAACACCTCGAGGATCAGCAGGACGGTGCCCAGGGCCAGCCAGTCCCAGAATGAAAGCGCTTGCAGGAATGCCGACATGGCGGTCGCCTCAGGTCTTCTTGCCGTCGAAGGTGGCCTTGACGATCTCGCTGATGCCGCCCACGGCACCGATCACCTGGCTGGCCTCCAGCGGCATCAGGATCACCTTGGTGTTGTTGGCCGAGGCCAGCTTGCCCAGGGTGTCGACGTACTTCTGCGCCACGAAGTAGTTGATCGCCTGGACGTTGCCGCTGGCGATGGCTGCGGACACCACCTGGGTCGCCCGGGCCTCCGCCTCGGCTTGGCGCTCACGGGCCTCGGATTCGAGGAAGGCCGCCTGGCGCTCGCCCTCGGCTTCCAGAATCTGCGCCTGCTTCTTGCCCTCCGCGGTAAGGATGGCCGCCGCCCGCAGGCCCTCGGCTTCGAGGATTTGCGCACGCTTGACCCGTTCGGCCTTCATCTGCCCGGACATGGCAGCCATCAGGTCGGCCGGTGGGCTGATGTCCTTGATCTCGATGCGGGTGATCTTGATTCCCCAGGGCGCGGTGGCTTCGTCCACGGTCTTCAGCAGTTTCTCGTTGATCGCGTCACGTTGACTGAGCATCGCGTCCAGTTCCATGGAGCCCAGCACGGTGCGGATGTTGGTCTGCAGCAGGTTGCGCACGGCATGCTCGAGGTTGTTGACCTCATAGGCGGCCTGGGCAGTGTTGACCACCTGGAAGAAGCACACCGCATCGATCTGCACCGTGGCGTTGTCGGATGTGATGACCTCCTGGGGCGGGATGTCGAGGACGTTCTCCATGACGTTGAGCTTGCGCCCGATACGGTCCATCACCGGGATGATGATGTTCAACCCTGGCTTGAGGGTGGTGGTGTAGCGGCCGAAACGCTCCACGGTCCACTGGTAGCCCTGGGGCACCACCTTGAAGCCCATGAACACCAGGGCCACGGCCAGGCCGACGAAAAGTAGCAGCACGCTTGTGATCTGCATCAGGCTCACCTGTTCAAGTGTTGGTCCATGGGGCTGGACTCGGCTTCACAGCTGGAAGCGCGTGACCGAGGTCTGCAGGGTGGCTACCGAGCTCTCCATCTGTTCCACCGTAAGGCTCAGGTCGCGCATGGCCTGGCTGTTGCGCCGGGCCACTTCACTGATCATTTCCACTCGCTGGGCGACTTCGCTGCTGGCCTTGGATTGTTCGCCGATGGTGTGGGAGATCTCCTGGACCATCAGCGCCGAGCGCTGGGCGCCCTGGCGGATTTCGTTGATCGAGGTACCCGCCTGCTGGGCCATGTTCACCCCCTCGTTCACCCGGCTGACTCCGGTCTGCATGCTGCTGACCGCTTGTTCGGTGGTCTCCCGGATGCGCTGGATCATGCCGGTGATCTCCCGGGTCGATTGCGCGGTACGTGCCGCCAGGTTGCGGACTTCGTCGGCGACCACGGCGAAGCCACGTCCGGCCTCGCCGGCGCGGGCGGCCTCGATGGCGGCGTTGAGCGCCAACAGGTTGGTCCGTTCGGCGATGCTGTTGATCACCTGGATGATC
>NZ_JBJJLO010000093.1:0-27353 GCF_046230915.1 Pseudomonas sp. KCJK8993 | reverse complement strand
CGCCGACCAGATGTGGCAGGTCCGCTGACATGACGATCGGCTGGCCATTGAGGCTGAGGATCACATCTCCCACCTGCAGGCCACCCTTGGCAGCCGGACCATCATCCTGGATCTGTGCGACCAGGGCTCCGGCAGGTTTTTCCAGTCCGAAAGACTCGGCCAGGTCTTTGTTGACCTCCTGGATCACCACGCCAAGCCAGCCACGGCTGACCTTACCTCCCGCCTTGAGCTGGGAGGACACGTCCATGGCTACGTCGATCGGGATAGCAAAGGAAACGCCCATGAAGCCGCCGGAACGGGTATAAATCTGCGAGTTGATCCCCACGACCTCACCGGCCAGGTTGAACAACGGGCCACCGGAGTTACCCGGGTTGATAGGCACGTCGGTCTGGATGAACGGCACATAGTTTTCGTTCGGCAGGCTGCGACCGATGGCACTGACGATGCCCTGGGTCACGGTATGGTCGAAGCCGAACGGCGAGCCGATGGCCACGACCCATTGGCCAGCCTTCAGATCCTGGGACTTGCCCAGCTTCAATACGGGCAAGTCCTTGCCATCGATCTTCAACAGCGCCACGTCGGAACGCGGATCGGTACCGACCAGCTTGGCTTTCAATTCGCTGCGATCGGCCAGGCGTACGAGGATTTCGTCAGCGTCAGCGATCACGTGATTGTTGGTCAGGATGTAGCCATCCGGGGAGATGATGAAACCCGAGCCCAGGGACTGGGCTTCGCGCTGTCGATCCCCACGGGGAGAACGCTGCTGTGGCGGCATGCCACGCTCGAAGAATTCCCGCAGCATCGGCGGCAGGCCTTCGAGGTCGGGCATGGGACCCGCAGAGACCCGGCGATCTGGCAGTTTCTGCGTGGTACTGATGTTCACCACCGCAGGCGATGCCTGCTCGACCAGTTGGGTGAAATCAGGCAGTTCGGCCGCCTGGGCAGAAACGGCCTGCCCAAGCACCAGCACAGTGGCGAGGATGGTGAAGTAGGACTTCAAGCGTGGTATCGACATACGGCTCCCGTTACGACGAGCGTGGTTAAGCGATAGGGAACGAACAGCGCCGACACCAAGCGGGCGGCAGTTTTGTTCCAGGAACGACAAATTAGGTCAGAACCGAAAGGCTCTGACCTATAAAAAAACTCTGGGGATTTTGCAAATGAATTTGCTGGCCAAACATTTCATCTTCTCAATTGTGGAGTAGCCATCACTGACCTCTTGCACAACCAATAAAGCTTCATTGCTTAGCGGTAGAGTCTGAACGCATCGACAAGGCGATACGCTCGGCGGTACCGATCGGGATCTCCCCGACTACCGTGACCATCATCTCGCCATCGGGCGTGGTCAGGCGACGCGATACCGCCACGGTGGGCCCAAGTTGGGTCCGGGTGTCGGTGACCGTTGCACCGTTGAGCGGCTCGAGGAATACCGAGAACCGTGCCAGGCCATCCTCATACAGCAGGCTGTTGACCATCACCTTGGTTTGCGGATCCTTGCGCGCACTGCTGCTGGTCAACTCGAAGCCCGGCGGCAACCAGTCGGAGCGCCAGGTTTGTGCAGCCTTGACTGCCGAAGCCTTGTCACTATCAAGGGTGACTGGCTTGCAATCGGCGGTGGCACGCAGCTCGGCATCCCCCGGAACATCGCGGGTATCCAGGCGGGTGAACTGGAAGCGCTCGAGCAATTGCCCCTTGTCGTTGAGCAGCAAGGACTTGAGTGGTAGCCCGGTCTCACGATCCAGGTGCAGCTCGAAGCCGTAGCGATGCTGGTCCTTGGGCGCGACCGAGACGATCACCGCCGGACGCCCTGCCACCCGCGACTTGCCGATGACGGCAAGGTCGTACCAATTCTTGAGTTTCTGAGGGTCCAGCGCACGCGCCACCGAGTCTGCAGAATCTCCCAATCCTGCCACCAGCGTGCCACTGACACATTGGGTGCGACCATCGACACGCACTACCTCTTGAGCAGAGCCATCGAGCTGGACCAGACGCTCGAGAACCCTTCCATCCTGGACACGATGCCAGATGTTATGGGTAGAGAAACTACCGTTACGCTCGTAAACGAAGGTGCCCTGGAAGCTTTGCTGCTGTTCCGCTTGCCCAAGACGCTGCAACCAGTCCTGGGCTTCGTCGGCGTGGGCTGGAACCACAAACCAGCCACTGAGCAGAAGCGAGAGTAGAGGGATGGCGCGCATGATCCTCCTTAGCGGTTTTCCAGGCTTGCCGCACGAGCATAAGGCAATGCGCTTTCAGTGCCTTTGAGTGCAGCTTGCTGGGCATGCTGACGCAGATAGCTTGGCAGACGCTGGTCATGCCAGCCTGGCTGTCCTTGCAATACGCCATTGGCCATGGGGCCAGTGGCTTCCGAATTCTCATTGTAGCCGGCCAGTACCGCTGGGCCTTTGACTTGTGGCGCTGCCAGGGTGGGCTGGCCAGCCTGCTGAGCCAGTTCGACGCCAGCGATCTCATCGTGGTTGTACAAGCGCACACCCGCCAGGACCGCAACCGTCACCGAGGCGGCTACCGCCAGGCGACCCAGGCTACGCCATGGCCCACGGGAACCCTTGGCAGGTACGGCTTCATCAGCCAGGGCTGCAGAAACGGCAGCGGCGATATCCAGACGTGGAAGCAGCAACTCCTTGTGCATGGCCGCCCGGGCGATTTGATAACGAGCCCAGGTCTCACGGGTTTCCACTTCGTCGACGGCATTCAATACCCGACGTAATTCCAGTTCGTCCGCTTCGTTATCCATCACCGCGGACAGCGATTCCTGCAGGGCTTCACGACTCATGGCGGTTCCTCTCTTGGCTGTCGCCGCTGTCTCAGGTTTCCTGCAACAACGGCTGCAGGGCTTTATCGATGGCTTCCCGAGCGCGGAAAATCCGGGAGCGCACGGTACCCACCGGACACTGCATGACACTGGCAATGTCCTCGTAACTCAGACCATCAAATTCACGTAAAGTTAAAGCCGTACGCAAATCTTCAGGTAGTTGCTGGATGGTTCGATGGACGGTGCCTTCGATCTCATCCCGCAGCAATGACCGTTCCGGTGATTCGAGATCCTTCAGGCCGTGATCGCCATCATAGAACTCCGCATCTTCAGAACTGACATCGCTATCCGGCGGCCGGCGGCCGCGTGAAACCAGATAGTTTTTCGCCGTATTGATGGCGATACGGTAAAGCCACGTATAGAACGCGCTGTCACCACGAAAATTACCTAGTGCACGGTATGCCTTGATAAAGGCTTCCTGTGCGACATCCTGGGCTTCATGGGTGTCGTGCACGAAACGCACGATCAACCCGAGAATTTTGTGCTGGTACTTCAGCACGAGCAGATCGAACGCTCGCTTGTCGCCACGCTGAACGCGCTCGACCAGCTGCTGATCCTCTTCCTGGGTTAGCATGAACACTCCTCGATAAACTCGGAGGAGGCGTGCACTACTAATCGATCAGGCTTGCAAACATAGACTCGGGCTTTTCGCAAAAGTTCTCCCCCTCCAAGCAAGTTTCCTGCGGGCTCTGATCCGGCACGCACGAAAAACGCAGCGCGGGCAAGGCCGGCTGCGCGAATAATCCTGTCGTCGATTTTCACCCCAGGAAAACAGGCTGAAAACCCTGGATAAAACCGACGCTGTCCCTTCTTTCAGGCAACCTTCTATTGAGTTTGGGGCCTTGGCAAAAGTTCCCAATCTTTATAGCCGTGCCGGACGAAGTATGTGTAACGCTAAAGAGAAAAACAGCCCTGTGCCCTCGATCGTCCCTGTCAGGCCTGGTAACGGCCTGAGCCCCGGCTGACCGCAAGCAACGCTTTTGCTCAGCGAAGTCGCACAATGCCATGCAGGCGCGGCTATTGTGCCGCTCCCCCCCTCTATATACTAGTGGGCTGTGTGGCTGCTTTGACTTGCCGATTCAGGCGTCTTGCGCCAACCCCGTCCCGGGTCGCTTTGAGCGGAATCCTTCAAATGAGCCAACAGTTTCAACACGATGTTCTGGTGATTGGCAGCGGTGCCGCCGGCTTGAGTCTGGCCCTGACGCTGCCCAGCCACCTGCGGATTGCGGTCCTGAGCAAGGGCGACCTCGCCAACGGCTCGACCTATCGCGCCCAGGGCGGCGTGGCCGCGGTGCTGGACGACACCGACACGGTCGATTCCCATGTCGACGACACCCTCAATGCCGGTGCCGGCCTGTGCCACGAAGACGCCGTGCGCTTCACCGTGGAGCATAGCCGCGAGGCGATCCAGTGGCTGATCGACCAGGGAGTCCCCTTCACCCGTGACGAAGAAGCCGGCAACGATGACAACGGCTTCGAGTTTCACCTGACCCGTGAAGGAGGCCACAGCCATCGGCGGATCATCCATGCGGCGGATGCCACCGGCGCGGCCATCTTCACCACCCTGCTGGCCAAGGCCCGGCAGCATCCCAATATAGAACTGCTGGAACAGAGGGTCGCGGTCGACCTGATCACCGAGAAGCGCCTGGGCCTGGAAGGCGAGCGCTGCCTGGGTGCCTACGTGCTCAACCGCACCACCGGCGAAGTCGACACCTTCGGCGCGCGCTTCGTGATCCTCGCCTCTGGCGGCGCGGCCAAGGTCTACCTCTATACCAGCAACCCCGACAGTGCCTGCGGCGATGGCATCGCCATGGCCTGGCGCGCGGGCTGCCGGGTGGCCAACCTGGAGTTCAACCAGTTCCATCCCACCTGCCTGTACCACCCGCAGGCCAAGAACTTCCTGGTGACCGAAGCCCTGCGCGGCGAAGGCGCCCACCTGAAGCTGCCCAATGGCGAGCGCTTCATGCAGCGCTTCGACCCACGGGCCGAGCTGGCACCCCGGGACATCGTCGCCCGGGCCATCGACCATGAAATGAAGCGCCTGGGTATCGACTGCGTCTACCTGGACATCAGCCACAAGCCGCAAGCTTTCATCAAGAGCCACTTCCCCACGGTCTACGAGCGTTGCCTGGAATTCTCCATCGACATCACCCGGCAGCCCATACCGGTGGTGCCGGCGGCCCACTACACCTGCGGCGGAGTCATGGTCGACCAGCATGGCCAGACCGACGTGCCTGGCCTGTATGCCATCGGCGAGACCAGCTTTACCGGCCTGCACGGGGCCAACCGCATGGCCAGCAATTCGCTGCTCGAGTGCTTCGTCTATGCACGCTCGGCAGCGGCCGACATCCTCCGGCAACTACCGCAGGTCGCCTTGCCTATCGCCCTGCCCGCCTGGGACGCCAGCCAGGTCACCGATTCCGACGAGGACGTGATCATCGCGCACAACTGGGATGAACTACGGCGGTTCATGTGGGACTACGTGGGCATCGTGCGTACCAACAAACGCCTGCAACGGGCACAGCACCGGGTGCGCCTGCTTCTGGACGAGATCGACGAGTTCTACAGCAACTACAAGGTCAGCCGCGACCTCATCGAGCTGCGCAACCTGGCCCAGGTCGCCGAGCTGATGATTCTCTCGGCCATGGCTCGCAAGGAAAGCCGGGGCCTGCACTACACCCTCGACTATCCACAGATGCTCCCCGAGGCCCGGGACACTATTCTGCAGCCGCCCACCTATCGCGAGCGAACTTGAGCCGTACCCGCAGGCGCCGATGCTCGTCGGCCGCCTGCGCATCCCGCGGAACGCAGACGGAGTGAATCCGGCGCCGGCCCTTCAGGCGAAAACGCAATACCACGATCAACGGCAGCGCCAGGCTATCGGGACACAACTGCACCGCCTGCCAGCCACCGGCACGGTTCCACAACTGCCAGCCGGCGACACCGTGACGCAGGCGGGTGAAGGCTCGGGAGTGGCTCAACAGGACTTGCCGGGGCAGCGCCCAGGCGGCGTGCAACAGGCACAGCGACAACCCCAGGAGCTTGGCGAAAAGCGGAATGTCGAGAAGAAAAACGGCACACAGGGCGAAAGCCTGGGCCAACAGATAAGCCGCCAGCAGTTGCATGGACGCCCGCCAGCGGCTCTCGAACAGCTTACTTGGGCTGGACACGATCCAGGATCATGCGCACCATGCGCTGCAACTCGGGATCAGGGGATTCGCTGCGCTCCATGAACCAGCCGAACATGTCCTGGTCCTCGCACTCGAGCAGGTTGCGGTAGCACTGGCGATCCGTTTCGTTGAGATGCGGGTACACCTCCTTGACGAACGGCACCAGCAACACGTCCAGTTCGAGCATGCCGCGACGGCTGTGCCAGTAGAGGCGATTCAGTTCAACATCTTCAACCATGGAACGCTCCTCAAATAGGGCGCCAGTATACAGCCCGGGACAGGTGATGACAGTCGGCTTTGGTCGGCCACCGCCTATCCTTTGTGAACTATCCATTTCAAAGGCGCCCCCTTATGATGTGCCCCAGACTTTTTACCCTGCGATGAACCATGGCTGACTCCGCTTTTTTCTGCCCCCTGTCCCACGAAGGCGTACTCGCCGTCCGCGGCCCCGATGCCGGCAAATTCCTGCAGGGCCAATTGACCTGCAACCTCAATTACCTCAGCGACAGCCAGTCCAGCCTTGGCGCCCGCTGCACCCAGAAAGGCCGCATGCAATCCAGTTTCCGTATCCTCCTGGAGGGTGACGGCTGCCTGCTGGCCATGGCCGGCGAACTGGTGGAGCCGCAACTGGCGGACCTGAAGAAATACGCGGTGTTCTCCAAGGCCACGCTCAGCGATGAAAGCACCCGCTGGGCCCGTTTCGGCCTGTCCTCGGCCCAGGCCGCCCTCGACCAGCTGGGCCTGGAACTGCCCCAGGAAGACGGTGCCGTGGCCCGGGCAGATGGCCTGATCGCGGTGCGCGTCTCGAGCGACCGCGCCGAACTCTGGGTCCCGGCCGAACGCGCCGCCAGCCTGGGCCAGCAACTGGCCGCGCGACTGCCCGAAGGCCAGCTGAACCAGTGGCTGCTGGGGCAGATCCGGGCCGGCCTGGGCCAGGTCATGGCACAGACCCGCGAGCTGTTCATCCCGCAGATGCTCAACCTGCAGGCCGTGGGGGGCGTCAGCTTCAAGAAGGGTTGCTATACCGGACAGGAAATCGTCGCCCGCATGCAGTACCTGGGCAAGCTCAAGCGCCGCCTGTACCGCCTGGCCCTGGCCACGGACGAACAACCGGAGCCCGGCACTCCGCTGTTTGCCCCGATCCACGGCAGCGCCATCGGTGAAGTGGTCCTGGCGGCCCGCGCCCCGGAGCGGATCGAATTACTGGCGGTGTTGCAGGCCGAGGCCGTGGAAGATGGCAACCTGCACCTGGGGACGCCCGAAGGACCGGGCCTGCAATTGCTCGAGCTGCCATACCAGCTGGACCGTGATCGCGAAATCCAGCGCTGATCGCCCGCCCTTTCCTGCACCACCCAAGAGAACCGAGATGACTGAGCTGGCGGAAAAGGTCCAACAGGATTTGCTGGAGGCCATCGACAACGATGACCTGGTCCTGCCGACCCTACCGGAGGTGGCCATGCAGATTCGCCAGGCCGCCGAAGACCCGGAAATCAGTGTCAGCACTCTGAGCAAGGTGATAGGCCGCGATACCGCCCTGTCGGCGCGGCTGATCAAGGTGGTCAACAGCCCGCTGCTGCGGGCGGCCCAGGAAGTCACCGACCTGCACACCGCCATCACCCGCCTGGGAGTCAACTACAGCAGCAACCTGGCCATCGGCCTGGTGATGGAGCAGATTTTCAACGCCCGCTCCGAGGTGGTGGAACGCAAGATGCGCGACGTCTGGCGGCGCAGCCTGGAGGTGGCCGGGGTCAGCTATGCCCTATGCCGCAGCTACAGCCAGCTCAAGCCGGACCAGGCGGCGCTCGGCGGCCTGGTGCACCAGATTGGCGTGCTGCCGATCCTGACCTACGCCGAGGACCACTACGAGCTGCTGGCCGACCCGGTCAGCCTCAATCACGTGATCGAACAGATCCATCCATTGCTGGGGAACAAGTTGCTGCAAGTCTGGGAATTCCCCGAGCAACTGGCGCAGATCCCCGAGCAGTACCTGGACTTCAAGCGCCAAGCCGCCGGGATCGACTACGTCGACCTGGTCCAGGTCGCTATCCTGTATTGCCACAAGGACACCGACCATCGCCTCTCGCGGGTCGATGCCTTGAGCGTGCCTGCTTTCAAGAAGCTGAAGATCGACCCGGAAGACCAGGCCATGTGCCGCGACCTCGAAGAGTCGCGCTCGATGCTCTACTGAGTGGTACGCCCTACAGGGGCTCCTGGTCAGCGCCGAAGTTCACCCGCACCTTCAAGCCCGACGGCTGGCCGTCATGCAGGCTGACCTGTGCCAGATGCGCGCGGCAGATCTCGCCGACGATGGCCAGGCCCAAGCCCGATCCGACCACCTGCTGGTTGCGCCGGTAGAAGCGCTCGAAGACCCGCTCGCGATCCTCCAGGGGAATCCCCGGACCGTCGTCCTCCACCTCCAGCACTCCCGGCGCCGTGACCCGCAGCACCACGTTGCCGCCCGGCGGGGTATGGGCCAAGGCGTTGTCCAGCAGGTTGCTCAAGAGCTCGTTGAGCAGGGTCGGCTCGCCCTTGAGCCACACCGGCTCATCGGCCTCCAGGGCCAGCGCCACGCCCCGGGCATGGGCCAGCGGCGCCATGGCCATGCCCAGCTCCCGGGCCAGCTGGCTGAGATCGAGCAACTGCGCCCCGCCTTCGGCAATGGCCCGGGCGCCGTTTTCCACCCGGGCCAGGGACAACAGCTGGTTGGCCAGGTGAGTCAGGCGATCGGTGCCCTGGGCCACGTTCTCCAGGGTCGAACGCCAGGTCTGCGGTTCCTGGGAACGCAGCCCCAGTTCGAGACGCGCCTTGAGCGCCGCCAGGGGAGTACGCAACTCATGCGCCGCATCGGCGATGAATTGCGCCTGGCGCTCGAACTGGCCGCGCAGGCGCTCGGTGAAATGGTTCAAGGCCCGTACCAACGGTCCCAGTTCATGCTGCACCGACACCAGTGGCAAGGGACGCAAATCATCCGACTGGCGCTCCTCCACCGCACTGCGCAAGCGCTCCAGCGGCCGCAACGCGGCACTCACCGCGAACCACACCAGGAGCAAGGCACCGATGGCCAACATCCCCAGGCGCAACAGGGTATCGGCCATCAGGCTGCGGGCCATGGCCACCCGGGCTTCATCGGTTTCGGCCACGCGGATTTCCGCCATGCCGTTCATGTTCGGCTCGCTGACCGCCTTGAGCAGGCTCACCACCCGCACGTTCTGCCCTTGGTAGGTGGCATCGTAGAATCGCGCCAGGGCCGGGTAGTCATCGGTGCGCGGGGTGCCCGGCGGTGGTCCCGGCAGGTTCTCGTAGCCGGAAATCAACTGCTGGTGGATATCGTTGACCTGGTAGTAGATCCGCCCTGCGCTGTCATAGGCGAAGGTGTCCAGGGCCACATAGGGCACGTTGGCGCTGAGGCTGCCATCACGCTGGGACAAACCGGCGGCGATGGTCCGCGCCGAGGCCAGCAGGGTTCGGTCGTAGGCGGTGTCGGCGGCCTCGCGACCGTTCCAGTAGGCGCTCAGGCCGCTGGCCAGCATCAATACCACCAGCAACAGCGCCAGGTTCCACAACAGGCGCCAGCGCAAGCTGCTGGGCCTATGCATCGCGACTTTCCAGCAGATAGCCCAGGCCACGGAAGGTGACGATAGCCACCGCGTGGCCATCGAGCTTCTTGCGTAAACGGTGGATGTAGATCTCGATGGCGTCCGGGCTGGCCTCTTCATCCAGGCCGAACACCTGGGACGCCAGCTGCTCCTTGCTCATGACCCGCCCGGGCCTGGCGATCAGGGCCTCGAGCACCGCCTGCTCGCGCGAGGTCAGGGTCAACAGCTCCTGGCCCAGGGTGAAGCGCCGCGTATCCAGATCGTAGGCCAGCACTCCGCATCGCTGCTGGCGCTCGCCGCCCAGCACGCTGCGGCGCAACAGGGCCTTGACCCGGGCCTCCAGCTCGGTCAGCTCGAAAGGCTTGGCCAGGTAATCGTCGGCCCCCAGGTTCAACCCATGCACCCGATCCTTGACGTCGCTGCGAGCGGTGAGCATCAGCACCGGCAGGTTCTTGCCACGGGTGCGCAAGCGCGCCAGCACCTCGAAGCCATCCATGCGCGGCAGGCCGACATCCAGCACCGCCATGGCGTATTCCTCGCTGCTCAGCGCCAGGTCAGCGGCCACCCCATCGTGCAGCACGTCCACGGTCAGGCCCGTGCTCTTGAGCGCCTGGGCGACACTTTCAGCCAGTTGCAGATGGTCTTCGACCAGCAGGACCCGCATGGTTTTGCACCTCGTTCAGGGGGGAATCGACAGTCCTTTTGCGCGCGGAGTGTACCGCCGCAACCGCTGCTGTGAAGCCCGAAAACCTTGAAAGCTGGCTGAAAGGTTAGCGAAAGGTTGGCCCTTTAGAGTCCTGTCACGGAAAGTTTCGGCAGCCTTGCCGAGCTCCGCCGACATGCAAAGCGCCTCGAAGCGTTTTCATCAGAATAAGAACAATATCGGAGTACCACCGGATGCCATCCCCGCACTCCCAGGCCAGCGCGCCTGTGCGTTTCTCCCGCCTGACCCCGACCGCCCTCGCCAGCGCCGCCGCCCTTGCCGCTCCGCTGACCCAGGCCGCGTTCTTCGAAGACAGCAGCGCCACCTTCGAAACCCGCAACATGTACTTCAATCGCGACTTTCGCGACGGCACCCGCACCCAGCAATCCAAGCGCGACGAGTGGGCCCAGGGCTTCATGCTCAACCTGCAGTCGGGCTACACCGAAGGCACCCTGGGATTTGGCGTCGATGCCCTGGGCATGCTCGGGATCAAGCTCGACTCCAGCCCCGACCGCACCGGCACCGGCCTGTTGCCGACCCACGACGACGGTCGCGCGGCCAACCAGTATTCCAAGCTGGGCCTGACCGGCAAGGTCAGGTTCTCCGCTACCGAGTTGAAGATCGGCAGCCTGATCCCCGAGCTGCCGATCCTCAAGCCCAACGATGGGCGGATCTTGCCGCAGACCTTCCAGGGCGGCCTGTTGACGTCCAGGGAAATCAACAACCTGACCTTCACCGGCGGTCGCCTGGACAAAGCCAAGGACCGCGACGACAGCAACTACGAGGATATCCGCCTCAACAACAAGAACAGCCGCTTCGCCAGCAACGTGGCCGGCAAGCACTTCAACTTCGGCGGCCTGGACTACAAGCTCAGCGACAAAATCACCGCCAGCTACCATTTCGCCCAGCTGGACGACGTCTACAACCAGCACTTCCTCGGCTTGCTGGCATCGCGTCCCCTGGGCCCCGGCACCTTCACCAGCGACCTGCGCCTGGCCATCAGCAACGACCAGGGCCAGGCCCGCGGCGGCAAGATCGACAACCGCGCCCTCAACGGCCTGGTGAGCTATGCCTTGGACGGGCATAAACTCAGCGCCGGCTATCAGCACCTGTCCGGCGACAGCGCCTTTCCCTATGCGGATGGCAGCGACCCTTACCTGGTGAACTTCGTGCAGATCAACGACTTCGCCGGCGCCGAGGAACGTTCCTGGCAAGCCCGCTACGACTACGACTTCGCCAAGCTGGGGATTCCCGGCCTGAGCTTCATGACCCGCTACCTGAGCGGCGACAACATCGCCTTGAAGAACGGCGACACCGGCAAGGAATGGGAACGCAACACCGAGCTCAAGTACGTGGTGCAAAGCGGCACCTTCAAGGATGTCGCGGTGCGCCTGCGCAATGCCACCTACCGCTCCAACTATTCGGCTCGCGACGCGGACGAGGTACGCCTGCTGGTGAGCTACAGCGTGGCCCTGTGGTGACCCCACGGACCGCGTACATGGCCGATGCCGGCAGGCCGGCCCCTGCGCCCAGGGATCGAGGACGACCCGGGCATACCGATAACAACTCCTGTGGAGACACTCATGGACTTTTCATTGCGTAAACTGGCCCTCGCCGCCGGCTGCCTGTTGTTCACCGGCCAGCTGCTGGCCGCATCCACCGAACCCAAGCGCCCGGAATGCATCGCCCCGGCCTCCCCCGGCGGCGGCTTCGACCTGACCTGCAAGCTGGTGCAGAGCGCCCTGGTCAACGAGAAGATCCTCAGCAAACCGATGCGCGTCACCTACATGCCCGGCGGCGTCGGGGCCGTGGCCTATAACGCGGTGGTGGCCCAGCGCCCGGCCGATGCCGGGACCCTGGTGGCCTGGTCCAGCGGTTCGCTGCTGAACCTGGCCCAGGGCAAGTTCGGGCGCTTCGATGAAAACGCCGTGCACTGGCTGGCGGCCGTGGGCACCAGCTATGGCGCCATCGCGGTGAAGAACGATTCGCCCTACAAGACTCTCGATGACCTGGTCGCGGCCCTGAAGAAAGATCCGAGCAAGGTGGTGATCGGCTCCGGCGGCACCGTCGGCAGCCAGGACTGGATGCAAACCGCGCTGATCGCCAAGGCCGCCGGGATCAACCCGCGGGACCTGCGCTACGTGGCCCTGGAGGGCGGCGGGGAAATCGCCACGGCCCTGCTGGGCGGGCACATCCAGGTGGGCAGTACCGACATCTCCGACTCCATGCCGCACATCCTCGCCGGCGACATGCGCTTGCTGGCGGTGTTTTCCGAGCAGCGCCTGGACGAGCCGGAAATGAAGAACATCCCCACCGCCAAGGAACAGGGCTATGACATCGTCTGGCCGGTGGTGCGCGGCTTCTACCTGGGGCCGAAGGTCAGCGACGAGGAGTATGCCTGGTGGAAAAACGCCTTCGACAAGCTCCTGGCCTCCGAGGAGTTCGCCAAGCTGCGTGACCAGCGCGAGCTGTTCCCCTTCGCCCTGACCGGCCCGGAGCTGGACACCTATGTGAAGAAACAGGTGGCCGACTACAAGGCCCTGGCCAAGGAATTCGGCCTGATCCAGTGACCCCCCATTCTGACGACCCGGCCCTTGCGCAGCGAGGGTCGGGCCCGGGAGTTAGCCATGCT
This sequence comes from Pseudomonas sp. KCJK8993, assembly GCF_046230915.1. Classification (NCBI taxonomy): domain Bacteria; kingdom Pseudomonadati; phylum Pseudomonadota; class Gammaproteobacteria; order Pseudomonadales; family Pseudomonadaceae; genus Pseudomonas; species Pseudomonas sp. KCJK8993. The sequence continues at coordinate 14,422 of NZ_JBJJLO010000093.1, read as the reverse complement.
CGTCCAACGTCTATTCGCCTCGGTGCTGTTGCTGGCCTGTGCCAGCCTCGCGCTGATGGCCTGGCCGTACCAGGCGGCCTTTTCCTACGAACCCGTGGGCCCAAGGGCCTTTCCGCTACTCATGCTCGGCCTGCTGGGCCTGGCGCTGCTGTACCTGCTGGTGCGTCCGACACCGATCAGGCACAGCGACGACGAACCACCCCTGGACCGTGAGGCCCTGGTCAAGATCGGCCTCTGCGTAGCCCTGCTATTGGTCTTGGCCGGCACCTTCGAACCCCTGGGCTTCATCCTCGCCGGAATCCTCGCCGGCGTCCCCATGGCCCGCCTGTATGGCGGCCGCTGGTGGCCCAGCCTGGTGATCGTCAGCCTGCTCAGCATCGGCCTGTACTGGCTGTTCGACCGGGTCATGGACGTGCCCCTGCCCCTGGGCCTGCTCGACGTTCTGGAGAATTGACATGGATACCTTGAGCTACCTCGGCCAGGGCTTCGGCGTGGCCCTGAGCCCCTACAACCTGGTCACCGCCCTCACCGGTACCCTGATCGGCACCGTGGTCGGCCTGTTGCCGGGCCTGGGCCCGATCAACGGCGTGGCACTGCTGATCCCCATCGCCTTCGCCCTGGGCCTGCCGCCGGAATCGGCGCTGATCCTGCTGGCGGCGGTCTATCTGGGCTGCGAGTACGGCGGGCGCATCAGCTCGATCCTGCTGAACATCCCCGGCGAGGCCTCCACGGTGATGACCACCCTCGACGGCTATCCGATGGCTCGCCAGGGCCTGGCCGGCGTGGCCTTGTCGCTGTCGGCCTGGAGTTCGTTCATCGGTGCCCTCATCGCCACCTGCGGCATGGTGCTGTTCGCCCCGCTGCTGGCCCAGTGGGCCATCGCCTTCGGCCCGGCGGAGTATTTCGTGCTGATGGTGTTCGCCATCGTCGCCCTCGGCGGCATGGCCGGCGACAAGCCGCTGAAGACCTTCATCGCCGCGCTGATCGGGCTGTTCCTGTCGGCAGTGGGGATCGATGCCAACAGCGGTGTGTACCGCTTCACCGGCGACAACATCCACCTGGCCGATGGCATCCAGTTCGTGGTGCTGGTGCTGGGCCTGTTCTCCATCAGCGAGATACTCCTGCTCCTGGAGAAGACTCACCGTGGCCAGGAAGCGGTCAAGGCCACCGGGCGCATGCTGTTCAACTTCAAGGAAGCGGCCGCGGTATTGGCAGTGAACATCCGTTGTGGCCTGCTGGGCTTCATCATGGGCGTGCTGCCCGGGGCCGGGGCGACCCTGGCCAGCGCCGTGGCCTACATGACCGAGAAACGCATCGCTGGCGCCAGCGGCACTTTCGGCCAGGGCGACAAACGCGGCCTGGCGGCTCCGGAAACCGCGATCGGCGCCTCGGCCTGCGGCGCCCTGGTGCCGATGCTGACCCTGGGCGTGCCGGGCTCGGGCACCACGGCGGTGATGATCGGCGCCCTGTCGCTGTACAACATCACCCCGGGCCCGCTGCTGTTCCAGCAACAACCGGACATCGTCTGGGGCCTGATCGCCTCGTTGTTCATCGCCAACGTCATGCTGGTGATCCTCAACATCCCGATGATCCGCCTCTTCACCCGCATCCTCGCGGTGCCGAACTGGGCCCTGGTGCCGGCCATCGCGATCATCACCGCGATCGGCGTCTATGCCGTGCACGCCACCACCTTCGACCTGTTCCTGATGGTGGGCATCGGCATCTTCGGCTACATCCTGCGCAAGCTCGACTTCCCGCTCTCGCCGGTGCTGCTGGGTTTCATCCTCGGCGGCTTGATGGAGCAGAACCTGCGTCGTGCACTGTCGATCTCCAACGGCGCGCTGGAGATCCTCTGGTCGAGCCCGATCACGCTCGGGGTCTGGGTACTGACGGCGTGCATGCTGTGCCTGCCGCTGCTGCGTATCTGGCGCAAGCGTTCGGCCCGCCAGCGCGTGGTGACCGATGTCTGAAGGCGCTTTGCGGCAATGGTGGGGCACGCCACTGGTGGGCCTGGCTGGCGGCTATCTCGCCAGCCAGGTCGGCTGGCCCCTGCCCTGGATGGTCGGCTCGTTGCTGGCGATCATCCTGGTGCGCAGCCTGACGCCCTGGCAATTGGCGCAGATCCCTGGGGGACGCAAGTGCGGGCAATGGATAGTGGGCATCGGCATCGGCCTGCACTTCACCCCGGCGGTGATGGACCAGGTGATGAGCCACTTCGGCCTGATTTTCTGCGGAGCCCTGGTCACCAGCCTGTCCAGCGTGATGGCGGTCTGGCTGCTGCGGCGTACCGGCGAGGACCGCGCCACCGCGTTCTTTTCCAGCATGCCCGGCGGCTCCGCAGAGATGGTCAACCTCGGCGCGCGCAACGGCGCGGTGCTCAGCCGGGTAGCGGCTGGGCAGAGCCTGCGGGTGCTGGCGGTGGTGCTGTGCGTACCGGCGGCGTTCAAGTACCTCCTGGGCCAGGGGACGCCGGTGCTGCACAGCGCCAGCGTCGACTGGCGCTGGCTGGCCCTGCTGTTCCCCGCCGGCGCCCTGCTGGCCTGGCTCTGGCAGTGGCTGCGCCAACCCAACCCGTGGCTGTTCGGCCCATTGTTGCTCAGCGCCGTGGCCAGCATCGCCTGGAACCTGCACACCGGCCTGCCCGATGGCGCCAGCCAGATGGGCCAGTGGTTGATCGGCAGCGGGCTGGGATGCCACTTCAACCGTCAGTTCTTTCGCCAGGCCCCTTCGTTCATGGGACGCACCCTGCTGGGCACGGCCATGAGCATGCTGATCGCCGGCCTCGCGGCCTGGTGCCTGAGCCTGCTGACCCAACTGGACCTGCGCTCGCTGACCTTGGGCATGATGCCCGGGGGAATCGCGGAAATGAGCCTGACGGCAGAGGTGCTGCAACTCTCGGTGCCGCTGGTGACGGCGATGCAAGTGATGCGCTTGTTGTTCGTGCTGTTTCTCGCCGAGCCCCTGTTCCGCCACTGGAACAAGGGCTAGCGGCTGCCGGCTTTGTCTACCAGGCCGTTGAAAAACCATCTGCGTTGCCATCGCTGGCGTCGAAAACAGTCTGGTGCGCCAGCCCGGTCAAAATGCTCATTCACCACGCGTAAACTGCGCTTTTTCACCTGTTTTTGCCTGGCGCTGACTGCCTCGCTTACTTTTTTCAACGGCCTGCTACAGCGCTGGCAAGCGCCAGTCGATCGGGGTCTCGCCGTTCTGCTCGAGAAACTTGTTGGCGCGGCTGAAATGCCCGCAGCCGAAGAAGCCGCGATAGGCTGACAGCGGCGATGGATGCACCGAGGTCAGCACCAGGTGCTTGGTGCTATCGATCAGCTTCTGCTTGCTCTGGGCGTGGGCGCCCCAGAGCAGGAACACCAGGTGCGGCTGGTGCTCGCTGACCACCTCGATGATCCGGTCGGTGAAGAACTGCCACCCCTTGCCCGCATGGGAGGCCGCATTGGCCCGCTCCACGGTCATGGTGGTGTTGAGCAGCAGCACGCCCTGCTCGGCCCAGCTCTGCAGATAGCCATGATTGGGCACATCGATGTTCAGGTCGCGCTTGAGCTCCTTGTAGATGTTCACCAGCGAAGGTGGCGCCGGAACCCCGGGTTGCACGGAGAAGCACAGGCCATGGGCCTGGCCCGGGCCGTGGTAGGGGTCCTGGCCGAGGATCACCACCTTGACCTTGTCCAGCGGGGTCGAGTTCAAGGCATTGAAGATCAGCGGGCCGGGCGGATAGATCTCCTTGCCGGCAGCGTGTTCCCGGCGCAGGAACTCCCGCAGTTCGCTCATGTAGGGCTGGTCGAACTCGGCCCGAAGGGCCGCCTTCCAGCTCGGTTCGAGTTTGATACGATCGTCAGCAGTCATGGCCATGCCCGAAAAAAACAATGGCCGCACCCTAGGAAAGCCGACTTCGCTTGTCAATTGATCTGACACATAACCGGCACTTTCCCCCACAGCGATCATACTGACCGCTCTGGTTTAGCAACGAGGTCACGATGAACCTGCACGTCGAAGAACTCACCGCCACCGGTGGCGCGCGTATTGCCATCGCCACCCTGGACGCGGAAAAGTCCCTGAATGCCCTCTCGCTGCCCATGATCCAGCAATTGAGCGAGCGTCTCGAGGCCTGGGCCAAGGATCCCCAGGTGGTCTGCGTCCTGCTGCGCGGCAATGGCGCCAAGGCCTTCTGTGCCGGAGGCGAGGTGCGTAGCCTGGCCCAGGCATGCCTGGCGCATCCGGGCGAGGTACCGCCCCTGGCCGGGCATTTCTTCGCCGCCGAATATCGCTTGGACTATCGCCTGCACACCTACCCCAAGCCGCTGATCTGCTGGGGACATGGTTATGTGCTCGGCGGCGGGATGGGCCTGTTGCAGGGGGCTGGAATCCGCATCGTCACCCCCAGCAGCCGCCTGGCGATGCCGGAAATCAGCATCGGCCTGTATCCCGACGTGGGGGCCAGTTGGTTCCTTTCGCGCATGCCCGGCAAGCTCGGCTTGTTCCTCGGCCTCACCGGCGCCCACATCAACGCCCGCGATGCCCTGGACCTGGATCTCGCCGACCGTTTCCTGCTGGATGAACAGCAAGAAGAACTGATCGAGGGCCTGCTGCAACTGAACTGGCAGGAGCAGACTGCGCGCCAGCTCAACAGCCTGTTCCGCGCCCTGCAGCAGGAAGCCCTGGGGCAGTTGCCCGCAGCCCAATGGCTGCCACGCCGACCACAGATCGACCAATGGCTGGATGTCAGCGACGTGGCCTGCGCCTGGCGCGCCATCAGCCAGCTGCGCGACCATCCGGACGCCCTCTACAGCCGTGCGGCCAAGACCCTCGGCGAAGGCTGCCCGTTGACCGCCCACCTGGTCTGGGAACAGATCCGCCGGGCGCGCTACCTGTCCCTGGCCGAGGTGTTCCAGATGGAATACACCCTGAGCCTGAACTGTTGCCGGCACCCGGAGTTCGCCGAAGGGGTACGCGCGCGCCTGATCGACAAGGACCAGCGGCCACACTGGCACTGGGCGGACATCAACGGCGTACCGGAGGCCGTGGTGCAGGCGCACTTCCACAAGGTCTGGGAAGGCCGCCATCCACTGGCGGACCTCACCGACTACTAGTTAGTCCCAGGAAAGACTCGACAACCGGGGATCAGTGGCCGCGCCCTCCCCGGCCACGGTCGCCACGGTCATGGTGGCCATGGCCGCCCCAATCGTGGTTGCCGCCATTGTCGTTGTTCCAGTCGCCGCGGCGGTCATGCCCACCCCAGCCACGGTCCGGATATGGCCGGTACAACGCGCGCGGCGCCTGGTAGTAATGCGGGGACGACCGGTAATAACGGGGCGCAGGCTGGTAGTAACGCGGCGCGTAGTAACCACGCCCGGTGGAGTAGTAATAGGAAGAACCGCCACCGTAGTAATAGGCCGGCGCCGGGGAGCTGTAGATCTGCGAATCGTAGTAGTCCCCGGCGTAGTAAGGCGCACACGCACAAAGGCTAGAACCCAGCAAGGCAATCAGCACAAGTCGACGATACATGGCGGCCTCCTGGACCGCGAAGAAGCCACACCAGCGACGCTGGCGGGCGGCAATCGGCAAATGGCCGATTGACGAAATATCTGACCGTGAAAACGCCTTTCAGTGCGTTTTTTTGCAACACATTGATACCTGTCTGCGACCATCGGTATCCTCGCCCCGCAGTCCGATGAAAAAGCCCGGCGAATCGTGAGCAACGACTTGACCGGCCGGCCATCGGCAGACACCCTGCACGTTCCTTCGTCCCGAACCGCTCTCGCCCCGACCATGGACCGACCCGAGTTCTGCCCCGCCTGTGGCGCCCGCAACGACTGCACCCTGGCTGACCCGCGCAGTGCCGGCCGGGCCTGCTGGTGCTACAGCGTGAGCATCGACCCGGCCATCATCCAAGGCCTGCCGCCAGAGCTGCGCAACCAGTCCTGCCTGTGTCCGCGCTGTGCCGGGGTCGAGGCGCAACTGGACCAAGGCGAAGACGCGCGCCCCCGCCCATGAACCTGCACCCACTGCCGAGCGCTCCCCTGCCCCATGCGCCTTGATCGTTTCCTCAGCAACCTGCCACGTTTCAACCGCCAGCAGGTCCGGCTGCTCCTGGTCCAGCGCCGAGTGCGCATCGATGGCCAGGCGGTCAGCGATCCCAGGGCCGACGTCCGCGAATTCAACCGGGTGGAACTCGATGACGAATTGCTCCAGGCCGGCAAGCCCGCGCGCTATTTCATGCTGCACAAGCCCATGGGCTGCGTCAGCGCCACTCGCGATCCCGAGCACAAGACCGTGCTCGAGCTGATCCACGAACCCGATCCAGAGGACCTGCACATCGCCGGGCGCCTGGACTACAACACCACCGGACTGATGCTGATCACCAACGACGGCAACTGGTCGCGGCGCCTGACCCAACCGCAGACCAAGCTGCCCAAGCTCTATTACGTGGAGACCGAACAAGAGATCGGCCCTGAATATGTCCAGACCTTCGCCCGTGGCCTGTATTTCGCGTTCGAAGACCTCACCACCCTGCCTGCCCAACTGCAGATCCTTGGCCCCCGCAGCGCCCGGCTGAGCATCGTCGAAGGGCGCTACCACCAGGTCAAGCGCATGTTCGGCCACTTCGACAACAAGGTCCTGCGCCTGCATCGCGAGCGCATGGGTCCGCTGGTGCTCGACCCGGATCTGGCCCCAGGTGGATACCGGGCGCTCAGCGCCGCCGAGATCGCCCTGATCTGAAGACTTGGGTACAGGACGACCACTGGGCGGACGCTGTCGAACAATTTGCCCAACGGCACTTGCAGGTTCGTGATTGCCCTGCTTGAATCAGTCCGTCGGCCGAATTGTGACCGACCAGTCACAAAATAGAAGCGACACAAAATAGAACCAACAATAAGTCTTCAGCCGGCCTGAGCCTGCCAGCTCTGCATTCCCCCCGGTAACCGCCCGCCAATAACAACACCCGTCGACCTGCCTTACCGGATCGACATGGGCTTCGATTCCAGGCGTATGCCTACCTGTCACATTGCCCGTGCACACTCAATCGTATGCGCGCATACCCGCTTGCCAGGAGTCTTATGACATGAGGCCAGAAATCGCTGTGCTGGATATACAGGGTCAGTATCGGGTTTACACGGAGTTCTATCGCGCAGAGGCCGCAGAAAAGACCATTATCCTGGTCAATGGCTCGATGGCGACCACGGCGTCCTTTGCCCAGACCGTGAAAAACCTCCATCCGCAGTTCAACGTGGTGCTCTACGACCAGCCCTACGCGGGTCGCTCCAAGGCCCACAACCGGCATGAGCGCATGCTGACCAAGGAAATCGAGGGACAGATCCTGCTGGAGCTGATCGAGCACTTCGCCGCCGAACATGTGCTGTCGTTTTCCTGGGGCGGGGCCGCGACCCTGCAAGCGTTGTCCCAGCGACCACGGCACATCGAAAAGGCCGTGATCAGCTCGTTCTCGCCGGTGATCAACGAGCCGATGCGTGACTATCTGGAGCGCGGGGTCGACTACCTCGGCAACCTTGACCGCCATCGCGTCGGCCACCTGGTCAACGACACCATCGGCAAGCACCTGCCATCGTTGTTCAAGCGCTTCAACTATCGCCATGTGAGCAGCCTGGCCGAGCATGAGTACGGGCAGATGCGCTTCCACATCAGCCACATGCTGCACGGCGATCGCCAGTGCTACGTCAAGGCGGCGCGCAACATCCAGGTCCCGGTGCTGTTCATCAATGGCGAATGGGATGAATACACCTCGGCCAAGGATGCCCAGTTGTTCGCCAACCACGTGCGGCATTCGAGCTTCAGCACCATCCAGGCCACCGGGCACTTTCTCGACATGGAGCACAAGGCCGCCTGTCGCGACAGCCGCCGGGCCCTGCTGAACTTCCTCAAGCCGGGCCTGCATGACTACCCAGTCCGCCCGATCTATGCCCTGGGCCAGCACGCACGTGCCAGTTGATGGGGTTTCCACAGGCCGCCACCGTCCTCGAACCGCATGAATAGCGGGCGCGTGGCGCGCCCTGGCAACATCGAAGGGACACGCAAGTACAGATCGGATAAAGAAAAACTTCAAATCCACGGCCACATCTGGTACAAAGTCAGCCGTTCGAGCGGGTGTCGTATAATGGCATTACTCCAGCTTCCCAAGCTGATAACGAGGGTTCGATTCCCTTCACCCGCTCCAAGTATTTCAAGGCCTCCAGCGGTGCATGTACATGACTGCAATCAGTTGGGGGCCGTTTCGGGGGCCGTTTGTGTGAATGCATGCGCAAACAGCAGCGAGACCTCAGCCAGCGCCACCCCCTAGGTGCTTTCGGCGTTTCACGTTGCCCCATCGGAAAACGGTCAGGACGGTTAGTTTTTCACTAACACATCTGAGAGCCTGGTGATATGTGGCAACCATATACGCGTAGCGCGCACTATCAGCGCTATAAACGATCTAGCCACCCTCGCCGCCTGATTGAAACCGCTTCGGCGTCGTCATGCCCCGCCCACCGCCGGCGAGCAGGTCCTGCTGATCAGCCCCTCGGGCCAGCTCGGTAACGCCGCGGTCCTGACCGGCCCGTTCAGCGACAGCGTGCCGGCCGATGGCAACCATGCCGGCCTGCACGGCCGCACGTACAGCGACGGCACGGTGATCGAGTACGACAGCGTGGTCCTTCGCCCCTATCGACCTGAGCCAACTCCCAAACGATGATCCATACAAGCCCCCTCCCGTGAAGAGGGGCCGCTTTTCGGCGTCAGCGTCGACTGCAAATGCGCGTCGAAAATTGGTGGCCCTGGTCCTAGCGGAGCGAAGGGAGCACCGGGTTTGACCGATTCAGGCGTTGCGGGCAGCTGAAGGCGTTGCTCTCTTCCCGCTCAGGAGCTCGCGGAGGCCAATCTTCCGACAGATCAGGGCATCAAATGCTCGATCCGACAACAAACGGCCGATATGCCACACGGAATCCAACGGATATCGCGTGCGCGGAGAGTCGGATTGGATCGCATGAGTGACCGCCCGGGTGATCAGGTTGGGGTTCTTGCCGGTGCCTTCTTGCTCAACGAGGTATTTGCTGAAGGTGCTCCAGAGAGAGGCGTAGGGGGAATCCTGATAAAGCTCATCAGGGCGCGCGGACACGGTCTTCTGAATCAGGTTGGACTTGATGAATCCCGGTTCTACCGCACACACGTGAATGCCGTAGATCCGCAACTCTCTGCGGAGCCCCTGCGTGAGGGCCTCCACGGCATGCTTCGAGGCAGAATACGCGCCCATGAAGGGGACGGTGATCGCCCCCGAGGTCGACCCAATATTGACGATACGACCAGGCCGCCCGTCATACCCCTCCCGTCCACCGAGAAGGGGCAAAAATGCGCGTGTGACGGAAAGGAGACCGAACACGTTGACTTCTAACGTATTGCGAATCTGGGTAATGGGCTGGAAGGCCAAGGGGCCGGCAACGCTGGTGCCAGCGTTATTGATCAGGCCGGCAAGTCGACGTCCAGCCAAAATCTGGCGTCGCGGCGAGATGAGCGGATGAGTCGAGAAGGCCATCGAACGCCATAACGCCTGCATAGTCAGTTGCAAATGTTGTTTGGATATCTTTCAGTATTCGGTCGATCAACTCGCCGAACCTGGCGAGCCCGCGCCACTGAAGACGTCATCGCTCACTTGCGCGACGCCCAGTCCTCGCCAAGAGAGCAGCTGGAGCGCTTGCTCGAACTGCCTCACCATGGTCAGACGGCAAAAGAAGCTGCCTCAATCGAACTGGGCATTCGAGCCTGGGCGCGTCAAGACAAGCAGGCGCGTCAAGCGATCGACGAGGTGGATAGCCACCGCCTGAGCTACATCGAAGGCCTGCTGATCCAGATCGGTATCAGTGCGGATCAAGCCAAGGATCGCGCCTACCTGATCTACGCCTATCAGGTCAGTCTGTCCTTGGTTCACACGCAAATACGCCCGGCAGAACACCAACAACGAAACCTACGCATTACTCAATTATTGGTCTCTTGACGCCCCGTCAGCCGAATCTTTCTTTACCTACCTAACCTGAGCTATCCGTCGACCGAAGTGCCACCTTCGGTCGAGACCACGCTGCACCTCAAATTCAGGGTGGCCCCATCGCGAGAGGAAGGTGCGCCGGGCGATCGACCGCAGCACTCATTGAGCGCACGTGCGCTACGAATCTGTGTGAAAACGCCCGTCTCGCCTAGAGATGCTGAAGCAACGTCAGCGGGAGCGGCGTATGAAGCGGTTCATCGAGGAAGCGAACCGGACACAGGCCAGCTTGTTGCCCGAATGCCTGGATGATTTCGTCGCTGAAGACAATCCGATCCGGATAGTGGAAGTCTTCGTCGAGCAACTTGACCTGGCGGACGGGCGCTTCGGCAAGCAGGACTTTGTGTATGTGCCGAAGAAGAATGAGTACCGCTGTCCTGCGTGGCAAAGCCTGATTTATCGCTACATGAATATTGAGGCCGGCCTGACCACACATGCGTACCGGAATTCGAACGGCAAGCAATGTGCGCTCCGATCGCAGTGCCCCCGTGAGCCATTCAGGAGAGTTCGACGCTGGGAGCACGAGGATGTCATCGATGCAATGCAACGTCGCCTCGATCATCAGCCCGAGATGATGGGCGTCCGCCGCCAGACCGTCGAACAGCCGTTTGGCACGCTCAAGCACTGGATGGGCTCGACGCACTTCCTGACCAAAACGCTACCCTGAGTGAGCACGCAGATCAGCCTGCATGTGCTCGCCTACAACCTCAAACGAATGATGAGCATCTTCGGCGTCGCAGGGCTACTTGAGGCGATCAGGGCATAAACCCCGCCCGTTACTGACCCGCTATAGGGGCCACTGACGCGGTCCATATAGCACTGCAAGCGCCTTTTTCGCTGGGTAAGGCTATTCGCGCTCTCGCTGATTCCACAGGCAATCCGCGCACCTCTGAGTTTTCGATGTGCTTACTGCGTTTTCACACAATCTGCCCCAGAAGCGGACCTCGACATACTCCATGAGCGGCACGCAATAAGTTCTCAGCCACGCGCGAGGCAACGCAGAAAGGAGGCTATTACCTGGCTGCTGCGGCGCTCGGCGAGGTAGTACAGGTAGGTTTCGGTGCATACCGGATCGCCCATGATGCGGATGGCCTTCAGGCGCGGATCGGCGATGTATTCCGCCTCGGACACCACGCCGATGCCGATGCCACGAATCGCCGCTTCGCGCAGGGCTTCGCGGCTGCCGATCTCCATGGCGATGCGCGGCGTGACGTCGGCCTTGTCCAGCTCGCGTTCCAGCGCCACGCGAGTGGTCGAGCCCTGCTCGCGGCGCAGCAGCGGCTGGCCCTGCAAGGCTTGCAGGCGGACTTCATCGTTGCGTGCGAACGGATGGTCGACGTGGGCGAAGAGGATGACCGGGTGCCGCGCGTACAGCTGCGCGACGAACGCCGGGTCGTCATGCAGGCCGGCGAGCACGCCGACGTCGGTGACATAGTTTTCCAGGTCGGCGAGCACCGAGGCGGAGTTGCCGATGCGGATCGAAACATCGATCTGCGGGTAATCGCGGCGGTACAGGTCGACCATCTCGATCACGTGAAACGGCCCGACTGCGCCGACCTTCAACTGCCCGCGGTTGAGCTTTCCGGAATCGCGCAGCAGGTTGGTCGCCTCGGATTCGAGCATCGACATCTGCTGGGCGATGGGCAGCAGCGCCCGGCCCACGGCGGTCAGTTCGATGCGACGGCCCCGACGGTGGAACAACTCGACGTTGAACTCTCGCTCCAGCCCCTGAATCTGCGTGGTCGCGGTCGGTTGGCTGAGGCCGATGGCCCTGGCTCCGGCGCTGAAGCTGGCGTGGCGGGCCACGGCGAGGAAGGTACGCAGGCGGGCGGTGGACATCCATAGCTCCTATCAATGGATTTATGCTCGAACCCATATTGATTTGATGGCGTGACTGTCACATGACAGCCCTAGATTTGGCGCTACCGAACACAACCTCCGGGTAACGCCATGACTTCGCTGACCAGACTGTTCCGCTTCGCCGTGCTGCCGCTCGCCTTCGCTTCCACCCTGGCATCCACCACCCACGCGCAGGATGCCCTCACCGTCGGCCTGATCCCCTCCGAGGACTCCCAGGCCATGATCAAGAGCAGCCAACTGGTCCTCGATCAGCTGCAAGAACGCCTGGGCATGCCGGTGAAGCCCTTCGTGGCCACCGATTACAACGGCGTGATCGAAGCGCTACGCGCCGGCAAACTCGACGTCGCCTACCTCGGCCCGTTCTCCTACGTGCTCGCGCATCAGGTCGCCGGCGCCGACGCCTTCGCCGTGGCGGTGACCAAGAAGACCGGCGCCAGCGCCTACCACAGCCTGATCATCGCCCGTCAGGACAGCGGCATCCGCAGCCTGGACGACCTCAAGGGTCACACCTTCGCCTTCGTCGACCCGAGTTCCGCCTCCGGCCACCTGTTCCCCAAGGCGGGCCTCGAGCAGTCCGGGCACGACCCGAAGGCGCTGTTCTCGCGGGTGATCTTCTCCGGCTCCCACGACGCCAGCATCCTCGCCGTGGCGAACCGCAAGGTGGACGCCGCCGCCGTGGCCGACCGCATCCTCGCCGGTGCGATCAGCTCGGGCCAGGTCAAGCAGGACGACATGCAGGTGGTGTGGAAGTCCGACGATATCCCCGAATCGCCCATGGTCTGGCGCAAGAACCTCGATCCGCAGCTACAGAAGAAACTGGTCGCCGCGTTCGCCTCGATCAAGGACGTGCCGTGGGGCGACCAGGGCCTGCTCGATGGCTTCCAGCCCACCAACGACGCCGCCTACAACGTCGTGCGCGAGACCGCCAAGGTGCTCGACCTCGACCTGCGGAGCCTGAAATGATCCGCGTCGCCCAGCTGATCAAGGGCTACGGCGACAACCCGGTGCTGCGCGGGATCGACCTGCGCATCGAGGCCGGCGAGTTCGTGGTGATCCTCGGTCAGTCCGGCGCTGGCAAATCCACCCTGCTGCGCTGCATGAACCGCCTGGCCCAGGCCGACGGCGGCGAATTGCAGGTCGCAGGCGTCGACGCCATGCAAGCGCGCGACCAGCGCGAACTGCGCCGGCGGGTGGCGATGATCTTCCAGCACCACAACGTGGTGCCGCGCCTATCGGTGCTGAAGAACGTGCTCACCGGGCGCCTGGGCTGCGTCGGTACCCTCGCCTCGGTGCTGCAGCTGTTCAGCCGCGACGATGTCGCCATGGCCCGCGAGTGCCTGCGCCGGGTGGAGCTGGAACACAAAGCCGAGGCGCGCACCGATTCGCTTTCCGGCGGGCAGATGCAGCGCGTGGGTATCGCCCGCGCCCTGGCCCAGCGGCCGCAGGTGATCCTCGCCGACGAACCGGTGGCCAGCCTCGACCCGAAGACCGCGCATCTGGTCATGCACTACCTGCGCGAAGCCACCCGCAAGCTGGGCATCACCGTGGTGTGCAACCTGCACCAGGTGGACCTGGCACGGGAATTCGGCGACCGCATCGTCGGCCTCGCCAACGGCCGCCTGGTGTTCGACGGCAGCCGCGAACAACTGGACGACGCAGCCCTGCGGCGCATCTACCAACAACGCCCGAGCAGCGAGGCAACCGCTTATCAGGCGGCCGCCCGCGCGGTCTACGCCAGCGAAACAGGAGCCGGAGCATGAATCTGCGCAGCCACCACTGGATGGTCGAAACCCCGCACACCAAGCGCGGCTGGCTGACCACCGGCGCCGCCGTGCTGGTGGTGCTCTACCTGCTGCACTGGAGCGCCGAGGGCGCGCAGCTGAGCTGGAGCGAACTGGCCAGCGGCCTGCCGCAGATCGGCGACTTCCTCAGCCGCTCGCTGCCGCCGGACCTGAGCATCCTGCCGAGCCTCTGGGGCCCGGCGCTGGAGACCTTGCAGATCGCCCTTTGGGGCACGCTGCTGGGCATAGTGCTGGCGGTTCCGCTGGGCTTTTTCGCCGCGCGCAACCTGCACGGCAACCGCTGGCTGTACCTCACCACGCGCCAGCTGCTCAACGTCATCCGCAGCATCAACGAACTGATCCTCGCCCTGGTATTCGTTTCCGCCGTGGGCCTGGGCCCCTTCCCCGGCGTGCTGGCCCTGGCACTGCACGGCGTGGGCATGCTCGGCAAGTTCTTCGCCGAGAGCATCGAGGAGATCGACCAGGGTCCCATCGAGGCGTTGCAGGCCACCGGTGCGCGGCTGCTGCAGGTGATCGTGTTCGGCGTGCTGCCGCAGGTGATCACCGCGTGGATCGCCGTGGTGCTCTACCGCTTCGAGGTCAACCTGCGCTCGGCCACCGTGCTCGGCATGGTCGGTGCCGGCGGCCTGGGCTTCGAGCTGGTCAGCAGCCTGAAGCTGTTCAAGTACCAGGAGACGGCCACCTGCATCGTCGTCATCACCGTCATGGTGGTGCTCGCGGA
>NZ_JBJJLO010000092.1:0-27504 GCF_046230915.1 Pseudomonas sp. KCJK8993 | reverse complement strand
GGGTGAGGGAGCCGCTAAAACTGGTGTAGCACCAGGACTGGGCCAGCCGCTATCCGCACCAGCTCTCCGGCGGCCAGCGCCAGCGCGTGGCCCTGGCCCGTTCCCTGGTGACCCGCCCGCGCCTGCTGTTGCTGGATGAGCCGCTGTCGGCCCTGGACGCGCGGATCCGCAAGCACCTGCGCGAGCAAATCCGCAATATCCAGCGGGAACTGGGCCTGACCACCATCTTCGTCACCCATGACCAGGAAGAAGCGCTGACCCTGTCGGACCGGATCTTCCTAATGAACCAGGGCCAGATCGTCCAGAGTGGCGATGCCGAGACCCTGTACACCGCGCCGGTGGATGCATTCGCCGCCGGCTTCATCGGCAACTACAACCTCCTGGATGCCGAAAGTGCCAGCAAGCTGTTGCAGCGTCCGGTGAGCGGGCGCATCGCCATTCGTCCCGAGGCCATCGAGCTGCGCAAGGACGGCCAGCCGGACGCGCTGATCCGTAGCCACAGCCTGCTGGGCAACGTCATCCGCTATCGGGTCGAGGCCCGTGGCGTGGAACTGGTGGTGGATGTGCTCAACCGCTCGGCTGCCGACCTGCACGCCGATGGCCAGCGCCTGGCGTTATCCATCGATCCGAGCGCCCTGTGTGAGGTAGCTTGACGGCAGCGACAAGCTTCAAGCTGCGAGCTTCAAGTTATAGATAGACCGCTAAGCACCTAAATCCAATTCTTGCAGCTTGAAGCTTATAGCTTGAAGCTGTTCTCGGAGAGAACTGCACTAATGGCCCTGGCAATTTTTGATCTGGACGAAACCCTGATCCACGGCGACTGCGCCACCCTCTGGAGCGAGCAGATGGGGCGCCTGGGCTGGGTCGACAGCGAGTCGTTCATGCGCCGCAACAACGAGCTGATGGACGCCTACAGCCATGGCAAGCTGGCCATGGAAGAGTTCATGGCCTTCAGCCTCGAGCCCATGGCCGGGCGCAGTCCGGAGGATGTGGCGCATCTGGTGGAGCCCTGGGTCGAGGACGTGATCGAGCCGATCATCTTCAGCGATGCCTGCAAAACCCTGGCCGCCCATCGCCAGGCCGGCGACCGGATCCTGGTGATCTCGGCCTCGGGCACCCACCTGGTGAAACCCATAGCCCAGCGCCTGGGCATCGATGAAGTACTGGGGATCGAGCTGGAAGTGCTCAACGGCGTCTATACCGGCAATACCCTGGGCACCCTGACCTACCGCGAAGGCAAGATCACCCGCTTGCTGCAATGGCTGGAAACCGAGCAGGAAAGCCTTAAGGGCGCGACCTTCTATTCCGACTCGCGCAACGACCTGCCATTGCTGCTGCGAGTGGATCATCCCCAGGTGGTCAACCCGGATCCGGTACTGCGCGAGCATGCGCAGCAGGCCGGCTGGCCGATCCACCACTGGAAATGACCGCAGAGGGTCATGCCAATCCGGAGTCGATCACCAGGACCAGCTTGCCCGATACCTGGTTGGTGGCCAGTTCGGCGAATGCGGCTTCGGCATCCTCGATCGGGAACGTCCTGGCCAACTGGGGGCTCAAGCGCCCATCGCCGAACAGCGGCCAGACGTTCTGCCCCAGATCGCTCAGCAAGTCGGCCTTGAACTGATCGCTGCGGCTGCGCAAGGTCGAACCCAGCAGTTGGATCCGCTTGGCCAGCACCTTGGCCAGGTCCAGTTGCGCCTCGCGCCCGCCCATCAGGCCGATCAGCACCCAACGCCCATCGAGGGCCAGCAGCTTGAGATTATCGGCCGCGTAGCCAGCTCCCACCGGGTCCAGGACCACATCGAAGGGGGCGAAATCCCGCAGTGCATCCAGGCCATCGGTGCGTATCACGCCCCCCTGGGCCCCCAGTTTTTCGCAGTAGGCCAGGCGCTCGGCGGAGCCGACACTGACCCAGCACGGACTGCCGAAGGCCTTGCACAGCTGGATCGCCGCCGAACCGACCCCACTGGCCCCGGCGTGCAGCAGCACCTTTTCCCCGGGCTTGAGCGCCGCCAGCTGGAACAGGTTCAGCCAGGCCGTGGCGTAGACTTCCGGCAACGCCGCGGCCTCGACCAGCGACAATCCCTCGGGCACCGGCAGCACATGGCGCGCATCGACCACCACTTCCTCGGCCATGCCACCACCGGCCAGCAGCGCACAGACCCGATCACCGATTTTCCAGGACGAACCCGGGCCGACTTCACTGATCACCCCGGAGCATTCCAGCCCCAGCACCTGGCTGGCCCCGGCCGGCGGTGGATACAGCCCCGCGCGCTGCAGCAGGTCGGCCCGATTCAGGCCGGCGGCGGCCACGCGAATACGAACCTGGCCCGCATCGCAAGTCGGGCTTGGCTCTTCAACCCACTCCACATGACCTTCAACGCCTTGCAATGCTTTCACAGTGCCTCCATAGTGAGTCTGGACTGAGCCCGGAGGTTATAGCACCGGGCTTTTTGCATTATGCGACCGGCCCTGATGGAACCGGCGACTTCTAAGACGGCCTAATATGCGTTATCAATTGCCCCCGCGTCGAATCAGCATGAAGCATCTGTTCCCCAGCACCGCCCTCGCTCTTTTCATTGGTTTCGGCCTACTGCCGATGTCGACCACTACGCTCGCAGCCAATAGCTGGGACAAGCTTCAGCCTGATCGCGATGAGGTAATTGCCAGCCTCAATGTTGTTGAACTGCTCAAGCGTCATCACTACAGCAAGCCACCTTTGGACGACGCACGCTCGGTCATCATCTACGACAGCTACCTGAAGCTGCTGGACCCATCACGCAGCTACTTCCTGGCCAGCGACATCGCAGAGTTCGACAGGTGGAAAACCCAGTTCGACGACTTCCTCAAGAGCGGCGACCTGAACGCAGGCTTCACCATCTACAAGCGCTACCTGGACCGGGTCAAGTCCCGCCTCGACTTCGCCCTGGCGGAACTGGCCAAGGGTGTCGACAAGATCGACTTCACCACCAAGGAAACCTTGCTGATCGATCGCAAGGAAGCGCCATGGCTCAAGACCACCGCCGAACTCGACGACCTGTGGCGCAAGCGCGTCAAGGACGAAGTGCTGCGGATGAAGATCGCCGGCAAGGAACCCAAGCAGATCCAGGAAACCCTGACCAAGCGCTACAAGAACCAGTTGGCGCGCCTGGACCAGACCCGGGCCGAGGATATCTTCCAGGCCTACATCAACACCTTCGCGATGTCCTACGACCCGCACACCAACTATCTGTCGCCGGATAACGCGGAAAACTTCGACATCAACATGAGCCTCTCGCTGGAAGGTATCGGCGCGGTGCTGCAAAGCGACAACGACCAGGTCAAGGTCGTGCGCCTGGTACCGGCAGGCCCGGCGGACAAGACCAAGCAGGTCGCCCCGGCGGACAAGATCATCGGTGTCGCCCAGGGCGACAAGGAAATGGTCGACGTGGTGGGCTGGCGCCTGGACGAAGTGGTCAAGCTGATCCGCGGCCCCAAGGGCACCCTGGTGCGCCTGGAAGTGATCCCGGCCAGCAATGCGCCGAACGACCAGACCAGCAAGATCGTGCCTATCACCCGGGAAGCGGTGAAGCTCGAAGACCAGGCGGTGAAGAAGTCGGTCCTCAACCTCAAGCAGGACGGCAAGGACTACAAGCTCGGGGTGATCGAGATCCCGGCCTTCTACCTGGACTTCAAGGCATTCCGCGCCGGCGATCCGGACTACAAGAGCACCACCCGTGACGTGAAGAAGCTGCTGACCGAACTGCAGAAAGAGAAGGTCGACGGCGTGGTCATCGACTTGCGCAACAACGGCGGTGGTTCCCTGCAGGAAGCCACCGAGCTGACCAGCCTGTTCATCGACAAAGGCCCCACCGTGCTGGTGCGCAACGCCGATGGCCGGGTGGACGTGCTGGAAGACGAGAACCCCGGTGCCTTCTACAAGGGCCCGATGGCGCTGCTGGTCAACCGCCTCTCGGCCTCGGCCTCGGAGATCTTCGCCGGCGCCATGCAGGACTACCATCGGGCGTTGATCATCGGCGGCCAGACCTTCGGCAAGGGTACGGTCCAGACCATCCAGCCGCTCAATCATGGCGAACTGAAGCTGACCCTGGCCAAGTTCTACCGGGTTTCCGGGCAGAGCACCCAGCACCAGGGCGTGTTGCCGGATATCGGCTACCCGTCGATCATCGATACCAAGGAAATCGGTGAAAGCGCGCTGCCCGAAGCCATGCCCTGGGACACCATCCGCCCGGCCATCAAGCCGGCAATGGACCCGTTCAAGCCGTTCCTGGCCCAGCTCAAGGCCGAACACGAAAGCCGCTCGGCGAAAGATCCGGAATTCGTGTTCATCCACGACAAACTGGCGCTGGCGCAGAAGCTGATGGCGGAAAAAACCGTGAGCCTCAACGAAGCCGACCGTCGTGCACAGCATGCCGACATCGAAGCCAAGCAACTGGCCCTGGAAAACATCCGCCGCAAGGCCAAGGGCGAAGAGCCGCTCAAGGAGCTGAAGAAAGAGGATGAGGACGCACTAGCCGCTGCCGAGCCGGACAAGACCAAGCCGGAAGACGACGCCTACCTGAGTGAAACCGGGCGCATCCTGCTGGACTACCTGAAGCTCAACACTTCGGTGGCCAAGCACTGAAGATGATGGCAATTTAATTCGATCGCTCCTCGGAGCGTCATCAAATAGTCATCATTCTGTCGTGAAATAAAGGACTGGGTGCCGCGCGCAACCGGTCCTTTTTTCATCGACAGAGATCGCCATGACCACGACCGAACAGCTCAGTGCATTGAGTTCAATCCTGGCTCAAAGCGGTTTGCACAGCCTGTTCCAACCAATCATTTCCCTCTCGGAACGCCGCATTCTCGGCTATGAGGCCTTGAGCCGCGGCCCCTCCAATAGCCCGCTGCACTCCCCTGTCACCCTGTTCGCCGTAGCCCGCCAGGCCGGTCGCCTGAGCGAATTGGAAATCGCCTGCCGCCATAGCGCCTGCCGACGCTTCAGTGAGCAACTGCTGCCTGGCAAGTTGTTCCTCAACGTTTCCCCCGAGTCCCTGCTGGAAGCCGCCCACCAACCCGGGCGCACTCTGCAATTACTGCAAGACTTCGGCATCCCACCCAGCCAGGTGGTAATCGAACTCACCGAACAAACCCCCATCGACGATTTCCAACTGCTGCAGAACGCCCTGCACCACTATCGCGACATGGGGTTCTCGATCGCCCTGGATGACCTGGGGGCCGGCTATTCCAGCCTGCGCTTGTGGTCGGAACTGCGGCCGGATTATGTGAAGATCGATCGCCATTTCATCGACGGTATCCACCAGGATGCGCTCAAGCGCGAGTTCGTCGGGTCGATCCTCCAGATCGCCAAGGCCTCCCGGGCCAAGGTGATCGCCGAAGGCATCGAACTGGCCGAGGAACTGGCGGTGCTCACCGAGATGGGCGTCGACCTGGTCCAGGGTTACCTGCTGTGCCGGCCCCAGGAACAACCGTCCCAGGATGCCTGGGCGATGATGCCCAAGCACGACAACACCAGCGTGGCCTTGAATGACGAAGGCAGCGACCTCAGCGCCCTGCTCAACGACCAGCCGGCGGTGGCGCGCAACACGCCGACGGCCAATGTGCTGGAGGCCTTTCGCCGCCAGGCCAATCTCAACTCCCTGGCGGTTCTTGACGAGCAGGGCCAGCCCTGCGGAATCGTCCACCGACATTCGCTTTCCGATGCGCTGCTCAAGCCATTCGCCACCGACCTGTTCGCCCGCAAGCCCATCAGCCGGCTGATGAACGACGACTTCCTGGCCGTCGAACTGACCCAGTCGCTGCAACAGGTCAGCCGACTGATCACCAGCCGCGCCAGGCAACGCATCGAGGAAGATTTCATCATCACCCTCAATGGCCATTACCTGGGGCTGGGGCGGGTGATCGATGTGCTCAAGCTGATCACTGAACTGAAGATCCAGCAGGCCCGCTACGCCAACCCCCTGACGCTGCTGCCGGGCAACGTCCCCATCCAGCAGTGCCTGACCCGCTTGCTCCAGCAGGGTCGTGAATCGGTGATCTGTTATGTGGATATCGACAGCTTCAAGCCCTTCAACGACATCTACGGCTATGGGCGCGGCGATGAGGTGCTGCTGTGCCTGGCGCAATGCCTGAATGACCGGGTGGACCCGAGCCGCGACTTCGTCGGGCATATCGGCGGGGATGATTTCCTGCTGGTGCTAGGGCCGGAGGACTGGCGCAAACGGCTGAATCAGTTGCTGGATGACTTTCACAGCCAGTGCCGGCGCTTCTATCGCAGCGAACACCTGGAAGCCGGTTGTTTCGTGGCGCCCAACCGCCAGGGAATTCGCCAGGAATTCCCCTTGCTGTCACTGTCCATCGGCGTGGTGCACCTGTATCCACAGGCCTGCGGGCAACTGGACTCCAGCCAACTGGCGGAGCTGGCCTCCCAGGCCAAGCACCATGCCAAGAACGTCCAGGGCTACAGCGTGCACGTGATCGACAGCCTGGAAGCCCTGGCCCGCCAGCGCACCGGAAACCTCAGGGCTGCGGACCTAGCTGCTCCAGCTTGAGGCTGGCCAGGGGATGTCCGGCCCGGGCCGAAAGTTGCCACCAGCGGGCAGCTTCGGCAGCATCGGGTGCCTTGCTGGCAGAGCCGGCCAGGCTGATCACCCCAAGCTGGTAGGCAGCCTTGGCATCGCCGGCCAACGCAGCCAGGCGCAACAGGCGGAGCCCCTCCTCCCGCGCCCCGAGCCCCTGCCCACGGAAAAGCAGGATATGTCCATAGAAGCTTTGCGCGCCCACATTGCCCAGGTTGGCCATGCGCGCATACTGCCCCTCCATCCAGCGCCAGCTACGGGGCTGGCGGATGAACCAGGGCCAATGAAACAACCGGCGCGCCAGCCAATAGCCGGCCCGCGCCTTGAATCGCCAGAACATTCAAGCCTCCGCTGATTCGGGATATTCATACTCGAACACTCGCACCACTTCCGAGGCATGCCAGGACGCGGCGGCAACACCATCGGAAGGTCCGGAAAACCGCCCCAGGCGCTCCACGCACTCGAAGAATCCGGTACGCGGCAGGCGGCTGGCGCCCTGGCTGATGACCAGGGAACTGCGCAGCGGTTGCTCGGCTCGCGCATCCAGAGCCGCCAGATGCTCCAGCGCGGCCGTCAGGGTCTGCATCGCCGGGCTGGGCAACTGCAAGCGCTCCAGCAATGCACGGTAGGTTAAGAGATGGCGTTGACGCCGGGCTTGATCCAGCTCACCCAACAGCCCATCCCAGTGCTGACGACTGATCCTTACACTCACGGTTGCTCCCTCCACCCCGGCACCGTCAACTCCCAGGCCAGGCTGCGGCGAATAGCAGCGTCAGGCTGACGCTCGCCACTTTCAATCAGGGCCAGGTAAGACGGGCTGATGCCTACTTTGCGGGCCAGCGCCTCGATGGCGATGCCCTTCCCTTCGCGTAGATTGCGTAATTGATCCAGGCCCGGAAGATTCTGGGCCGGTGTCGCCGCCTGAGAAGCGGCAGCGGCTTGTTGTGCGTGTGCGGTGAGACCTGCGGCTTTTAACAACGCTTGATACTGAGCCCACGGCAGAACCGCATACTCGGGTTCGCCATCGCGTTCAATAATCTGGATATCCATCACCACCCCGTAGGAGTACGACACTTAAAGAGTCGGAATTTTCCTTAGAAGTGTAATCCTAACAGCGATAGCGGTCGCGCAGAGCATGATTGTCATCAGGTAACAGGGCCATTACCGGAAGGTTTCCCCGCCCCCTCCAGGCGCAATTGTTCGGCGGTGTCCGGCAGGCGCTCCACTACCGCCAGCTTTTCCGGTGTCTGGCGATTGCGCCAGGCGCGGAAGGCATCCAGCTCATCGCCCAGGGTCTTCATCAGCCAAGCCAGCACGGCGATGTCATCGAGCATGCCGAACAGCGGCAGGAAGTCGGGAATCGCATCCAGCGGGCTGAGGAAGTACATCAGGCCGGCAACCACCGACAACAGTGCCTTGGGACTGATCGCTCGATACTCGCCCCGCCAGTAGGCCAGGCACAACGCCTGCAACAGACGCAGGTCTTCCTTGACCTTGCCCAGGCGCTCACCCTGGAAAACGCCCTTGCTCGCCACGGCGAACAACAGCGTCGGCAAACGGCCACGCCCCAGGAGCCGAGCGGCCAAGGGCAGGAAGCGGGCAAAATTCCAGGGTGCTTTCATCTTCTCTCCCACTGAAATGTTATCCACACAAATTGTGGATAACCTTGTGAACAGAGCGCCTTTTCAACGCTGAAAGCCCCGTTTTACAAGGCCTGAACTCAGATCGGGCGTTTTTTACTCACATAAAAAACCCATCATTTCATTGACTTGGCAGGCTCCAGCGACTAGCTGCTGGCGTTCCACTGTTCTGACTGCCGACAACGTCGCCAGTTCGGATTTTTTACCATTGCCAGCCTGTAGAAACGACAACGCCCCGTAAGAACGAGGCGTTGTTGCAGACGTTGCAGCAGGTTACTTGGCTGCGTTCGGCTTGTCTTGCTTGGCTGGATCCTTGATACCCAGCAGTTCCAGCTCGAACACCAGCACCGAATTGGCGGGGATCGCCGGGCTTGGGCTCTGGGCGCCATAGGCCAGGTCGCTAGGGATATACAGCTTGTACTTCTCGCCGACATGCATCAGTTGCAGGCCTTCGACCCAACCCGGGATCACGCCGCTGACCGGCAGGTCGATCGGGCTGCCACGCTCTACCGAGCTGTCGAACACCGTACCGTTGGTCAGGGTGCCGGTGTAGTGCACGGTCACCACGTCAGTCGGCTTGGGCTGAGGGCCATCGGCCTTCTTCAGGACTTCGTACTGCAGGCCGGAAGCAGTGGTGGTGACACCAGTCTTCTTGCCGTTCTCTTCGAGGAATTTCTTGCCGGCGGCGGCCGACTCTTCACTCATCTTGGCCATGCGCTCTTCAGCGCGCTTTTGCAGTGCGGCAAAGGCCTCGATCAGTTCTTCGTCTTTGAGCTTCTGTTCTTTCTTGCCGACGGCATCTTCGATGCCCAGGGCCACGGCTTTGGAATCCAGGTCATCCATGCCTTCCTGGGCCAAGCTCTTGCCCATGTTCAAGCCGATGCCGTAGGAAGCTTTCTGAGCTGGGGTTTTCAGCTCTACGCTGGTCTGCGAGTCACAACCGGCGAGTACCAGGCTAACCAGGGCCACCGCCGCCGCCAACCGATGCTGTTTCATGCTATTTCCTTGTTCATGCGCCTAAAGGGCAATCGAATAAAGCCGCGAGCTTATCAGGCGGCCACGACCAATGGCTACCGGCATAAGAGCAGTAAACCGCTGATAAGTTCACGTCTTCAAACGCATTTCGTGGTCTGGGATATGCCCCGTCCGGATACATCGCGAGGCGTGTGAAAGAGCGCGAATAACCATAGCGCAAGTAATGGCTACTTGCCGCGTCAGATGAGCTCAGGCATAAGGGAGCGAAATTCGACAAGGAAGTACATCTTGCGCCTCATCTACCGTGTATTGCTGTTGATTGCCGTGCTGATCGGCATCGCCCTGGCCGTGGTCGCCTACTACACCGCCAATCCGAAGCTTCCCGACTATGTGCCTGCCGAAAAAGTGCACTACCTGGACCAATGGGACGCCCAGGATCGCCAGACGTATTACTTCACGCCCCAGGGTACCCAGGTCAAGGGCCTGCGCTATGACTGGTTCGTCGCCCTGGAACTGCCCTTTTCCGAGCAGCCCTTCGCCACCCCCGAGTACCTGGCGCGCTTCGGCTTCCTGGTGGAACCCGGGCAGAAAGCCACGGCGCAAAACCCCGGCAACTTGCCAGTAGGGTTCGCCCGCCACCAGAACCCGGGTAGCCAGGAGCAATACCTGGACATTACCTGCTCGGCCTGCCACACCGGCGAGTTGCGCTTCAACCGCCAGGCCCTGCGGATCGACGGCGGCCCGGCCCAGCATGTGCTGCCATCGAGCGTGCCGACCCTGCGCGGCGGCAGCTTCGGCCAGGCCCTGGTGGCCAGCCTGGCGCTGACCTACTACAACCCGTGGAAATTCGAACGCTTCGCCCGCAAGGTGCTGGGAGCGGACTACGAGCAACGGCACGAACAGTTGCGCAAGGACTTCAAGGTATCGCTGGACACCTTCCTGCGTACGGCCTGGAACGACACCCATCGCGGCCTCTACCCCACCGAGGAAGGCCCTGGCCGCACGGACGCGTTCGGCCGTATCGCCAACGCCAGCTTCGGTGATGCGATTTCCCCGACCAACTACCGGATCGCCAACGCTCCGGTGGACTATCCACAACTCTGGGATATCTGGACCTTCGACTGGGTGCAGTGGAACGGTTCGGCGCAACAGCCCATGGCCCGAAACATCGGCGAAGCTCTGGGCGTGGGCGCGACCCTGAACCTGTTCGACGCCAACGGCCAGCCATTGACCGGTGAGGCACGCTACCCTTCCAGCGTGCGCGTGCGCGATCTCAACCAGATCGAGGAAACCCTGCAGCGCCTCAAGCCGCCTACCTGGCCGGAGGCCTTGCTGGGCAATATCGACAAGCCCCTGGCCGCCAAGGGTCGCACCCTGTTCGCCAGCCACTGCGCCAGCTGCCATGTGCCCGCAGTTAGCGAGAACGACGGCCGGCCGGTACAGCAGGTGAAGATGCTGCCGGTCTCGGTGATCGGCACCGACCCCAACTCGGCCAGCAACATCGCCGACCTGCGTTATGACCTGAGCGCCCTGCAATGGGACACCGCCGAGCTGGCCAAATCCAATGTCGAGCTGCATCCGACCCCCACCGAGCCCCTGGACCTGCGGCAGATGTCGGCCGCCAAGGGCCTGGCGTACATCACCGCTTTCGTCGAGGAGCGCGCCTATCGCGATGCCCAGGTCACGCCCGAAGAACGTCCAAGGCTGGATGGCTACGGCCTGCCGATCGGCGTGCGCGAACTGCGTGCCTACAAGGCCCGCCCGCTGGCCGGGGTCTGGGCGACACCGCCCTACCTGCACAACGGTTCGGTGCCCAACCTCTATCAACTCCTGTCACCCCAGTCGGAACGCGCCACGACCTTCTACCGCGGGACCTTCGAGTACGACCCCAAGCACCTGGGCTATCGCCCGGAAGCGTTCAAGAACGGCTTCGAATTCGATACCCGGATCAGCGGCAACCACAACAGTGGCCACGAATTCCGCGCCGGCCAGCGGGGCAATGGGGTCATCGGCCCGCTATTGCAGCCTGAGGAGCGCTGGGCGCTGCTGGAGTACCTGAAAGTGCTGGGCGGACCGCTGGAGTCGCAACTGCCATGAAACTCGATCTTGCAAGCAAACGCCCTTCCCTGCCGAGCCGGCTCTGGCTGCGCCTGGGCGCGCTACTGGGCAAGCTGCTGTTGCTGCTGGTGGTGCTCGGCCTCGCGGGCTGGGCCTTGGCCAGTATCTGGTTCGCCTGGCAGCATCGCGGCCCGGTCGCGTCACAGGAACAGATCCCCGCGGACGAAGCGGCGCGCACCCAGGACATCATCCAGACCGCCGTGCGCATCGTCGACCAGCATCGCGAGGGGACCCGCTACCTGCGCGACGCCCATGCCAAGGCCCATGGCTGCGTGAAAGCCGAAGTCCAGGTAATCAAGGACCTGGCCCCGGAACTGCGCCAGGGGGTCTTCGCCAACCCGGGGCAAACCTGGCAGGCCACGGTGCGCCTGTCCAATGGCAATGCCTACCCGCAGTTCGACAGCATCCGCGATGCGCGGGGCATGGCGATCAAGCTGCATGAGGTCCCGGGTCGGCAGTTGATGGCTTCGGAGGCGGCGCGCCAGGAACAGGATTTCGTGATGTTCAATCATCCGAACTTCTTCGTCAGCGACGTGGCCGAGTACCAGCAGAACATCGCGGCCCAGGCCGACGGCAAGAAAGTCGGCGCCTTCTTCCCCGCCTGGGACCCGCGCACCTGGCAGGTCCGCCATTTGTTCATCGCCCTGGCGACCCTGGCGCCAGCACCGGCCAGCCCGACCCAGACCACCTACTTCTCGGTCTCGCCCTACAAGTTCGGCAAGGCCAACGCCAAGTTCCGGGTGATGCCGGACCCAGGCAGTTGCCCGGCCTATGATTTACCGGCACAGAACCAGGACCTGCCCAACTTCCTGCGTAGCGCCCTGGTCCAGCAATTGTCCACGGACCGGATCCCGGCGTGCTTCGTCCTGCAGGTACAGCGCCAGGATCCGAACCGTTTCATGCCGATCGAAGACACCAGTATCGAATGGGAGGAAACGGACGCCCCCTTCGAAACCGTGGCACGGGTGACGATTCCCGCCCAGGATTTCGACACTCCGGCGCAGAACCTGGCCTGCGACAACCAGTCGTTCAACCCTTGGTTCGGCCTGGAAGCCCATCGCCCTATCGGCGGCATCAACCGTCTGCGCAAGTCGGTGTACGAGGCCGTCAGCGACTACCGGCATAGCCGCAACGCCGAGCAGTAGGCGCACAAACGAAAAAAGCGGCCCCAGGGGCCGCTTTTTCATTCAAGCACTGGGTAACCCCCAGACAGCAAAAAGCCCGCGTTGAGCGGGCTTTTCGTGGTGACCTGGCGTTCAGTGTTCCAGGCTACCGGATATGGCGCAGCGGACGGGACTCGAACCCGCGACCCCCGGCGTGACAGGCCGGTATTCTAACCGACTGAACTACCGCTGCGCGTAACACTATCGAACGAATGGTGGGTGATGACGGGATCGAACCGCCGACCCTCTGCTTGTAAGGCAGATGCTCTCCCGGCTGAGCTAATCACCCTTCTCGTTCGGTGTGGCGCGCATTCTACGGAGCAGAATGCGCTCTGGCAAGCACTTTTTATAATAATTTTTTCAGCCCTTCCAAAGGCTTAGCGAAGGGTTGGCCTGAGCGACAGCGAAGAGAATAATGCCCTCCTTTGTATAAAGGAGAGATTCACCCCATGTGGTTCAAAAACCTGCTGATCTATCGCCTGACCCAAGATCTGCCCGTTGATGCTGAGGCGCTGGAAACTGCACTGGCGACCAAACTGGCGCGTCCCTGTGCAAGCCAGGAGTTGACCACTTACGGTTTCGTCGCCCCTTTCGGCAAGGGTGAGGATGCTCCGCTGGTGCACGTCAGCCAGGACTTCATGCTGGTGGCGGCACGCAAGGAAGAACGCATCCTGCCCGGCAGCGTGGTCCGCGACGCAGTCAAGGAGAAAGTCGAGGAGATCGAGGCCGAGCAGATGCGCAAGGTCTACAAGAAGGAGCGCGACCAGATCAAGGATGAAATCATCCAGGCCTTCCTCCCCCGCGCCTTCATCCGCCGTTCTTCGACCTTCGCCGCCATCGCGCCGAAACAGGGCCTGATCCTGGTGAACTCGGCCAGCCCCAAGCGTGCCGAAGACTTGCTCTCCACCCTGCGCGAAGTACTCGGCACCCTACCGGTCCGGCCGCTGACGGTGAAGACCGCGCCGACCGCGATCATGACCGACTGGGTCAAGACCCAACAGGCCGCCGACGACTTCTTCGTCCTCGACGAATGCGAACTGCGCGATACCCACGAAGACGGCGGCATCGTGCGCTGCAAGCGCCAGGACCTGACCAGCGAGGAAATCCAGCTGCACCTGAGCACCGGCAAGGTGGTCACCCAACTGTCCCTGGCCTGGCAGGACAAGCTGTCCTTCGTGCTGGACGACAAGATGGTGGTCAAGCGCCTGAAGTTCGAGGACCTGCTGCAAACCCAGGCCGAGGAAGAGGGTGGCGACGAGGCCCTGGGCCAGCTCGATGCCAGCTTCACCCTGATGATGCTGACCTTCGGCGAGTTCCTCCCGGCGCTGTTCGAGGCCCTGGGCGGCGAAGAGATCCCGCAGGGTATCTGACGCCCTGGCCGGACAGCCCATCGCACCACACGCCACCGCCTTCGGTGGCGTTTTCATATATATGAGGAACAGGCCATGCGCGCACTGGTTGCACTGAGTCGCTTCGTCGGCAACACCTTCGCCTACTGGGTGCTGGTCTTCGCGGTACTGGCGTTTTTCCAGCCGACCTGGTTCATCGGCCTCAAGGCCGCCATTGTGCCGCTGTTGGGCTTGGTGATGTTCGGCATGGGCCTGACCCTGAAGCTCGAGGACTTCGCCGAAGTCGCCCGCCATCCCTGGCGAGTGGCCCTGGGGGTGGTGGCGCATTTCGTCATCATGCCCGGAGTGGCCTGGGCGCTTTGCCAGGTATTCGAGCTGCCCCCCGAGATCGCCGTCGGGGTCATCCTGGTCGGCTGCTGCCCGAGCGGCACCGCGTCCAACGTCATGACCTGGCTGGCCCGGGGCGACCTCGCCTTGTCGGTGGCCATCGCCGCCGTGACCACCCTGCTCGCGCCATTGCTGACGCCTGCCTTGATCTGGCTGCTGGCTTCGGCTTGGCTGCCGGTGTCCTTCATGGAGCTGTTCTGGTCGATTATGCAAGTGGTGCTGCTGCCGATCGTGCTCGGCGTCATGGCCCAGCGCTTGCTGGGCCAGCGGGTACGGCATGCGGTGGAGGTGCTGCCGCTGGTGTCGGTGCTGAGCATCGTCATCATCGTCGCCGCGGTGGTCGCCGCCAGCCAGGCGAAGATCGCCGAGTCCGGCCTGCTGATCATGGCCGTGGTGATGCTGCATAACAGCTTCGGTTTCCTGCTGGGCTATTTCACCGGGCGCCTGTTCAAGCTACCGCTGGCCCAGCGCAAATCCCTGGCACTGGAGGTCGGCATGCAGAACTCCGGTCTCGGAGCCGCCCTGGCCAGTGCGCACTTCTCGCCATTGGCAGCGGTGCCCAGTGCCCTGTTCAGCGTCTGGCACAACATTTCCGGGGCCTTGCTCGCGACCTTCTTTCGCCGCATGGACGAACCCAGCGACGCCAAGGTGCAAGCACCAAACGCCGGCGCCTGAAAAACCTCTGCTACCCTGGTCGATTTGCGCAGTATAATGCGCAACGTGGGGACGACCCCGCCGCTCGAGTCGAGTGAGTATTTACGGGGACGACCCCATCAACCAATGAGGTCAGCATGTCCTGGATCATTCTGTTTTTCGCCGGCCTGTTCGAAGTGGGCTGGGCGGTTGGCCTGAAGTACACCGAGGGTTTCAGCCGTCCACTGCCCACTGCCTTGACCATCCTTGCCATGGCCATCAGCCTGGGCCTGCTGGGCCTGGCCGTGAAGGAGCTGCCACTGGGCACCGCCTATGCCATCTGGACCGGCGTCGGCGCGGTGGGAACGGTGATCGCCGGCATTATCCTGTTCGGCGAATCCATGGCCTTGGTACGCCTGGCCAGCGTGGCCTTGATCATCCTCGGCCTGGTGGGCCTGAAAGTCAGCGCCGCCTGACGACACCCGCGCAGAAACAACAACGCCCGCGACATCGCGGGCGTTGTTTTATCCACCGATCACTCAGCGTCGCGTGCCCCGCAGCTCGCCCACCACCGTCTGCAACTGGGCCGGTTCCGCCGCCTCCACCGTGACTGGCGAGCCAGCCACCAGGGTGATCCGCGACCAGAAACGATGGAAGAACCCCTTGTTCGGGTCGCGGCTGAAGAAGCTCCCCCACAGTCCTTGCAAGGCCAAGGGAATCACCGGCACCGGGGTTTCCTCGAGAATCCGCGTCAGGCCGCCCTTGAACTCGTTGATCTCGCCATCGGCGGTCAGCTTGCCCTCGGGAAAGATGCACACCAGCTCACCATCGCGCAGGTACTCGGCAATCTGCTTGAAGGCCTTTTCGTAGGTCTCCAGGTCTTCATGGCGAGCGGCAATGGGAATGGTCCCGGCAGTGCGGAAGATGAAGTTCAGCACGGGCAGGTTATAGATCTTGTAGTACATCACGAAGCGAATCGGCCGACGCACCGCGCCCCCAATCAGCAAGGCATCGACAAAGGACACATGGTTGCATACCAGCAACGCTGCGCCTTCATCGGGAATCTGCTCCAGGTTGCGATGCTCCACACGGTACATGGAATGGCTGAGCAGCCAGATCATGAAACGCATGCTGAACTCGGGCACCACTTTGAAGATGTAGACGTTGACCGCGATATTGAGCAGCGATACCACCAGGAACAGGTGCGGAATGCTCAGCTTGGCCATGCTCAGCAGCACAATGGAGACAATCGCCGAAACCACCATGAACAGCGCATTGAGGATGTTGTTGGCGGCAATCACCCGCGCCCGCTCGTGCTCCGGGGTCCGCGACTGGATCAGGGCATACAACGGCACGATGTAGAAACCGCCGAAGATTCCCAGGCCCAGGACATCCAGCAGCACCCACCAGGCATGGGAGAAACCCAGCACTTCGATCCAACCGTGACCGGTAGCACTCTCAGGAATACCGCCGGAGTGCCACCACAGGAGCAGGCCGAATATCGTGAGACCCAGCGAACCGAAGGGCACCAGCCCGATCTCCACCTTACGTCCCGAAAGCTTCTCGCACAGCATCGATCCCATGGCGATGCCCACCGAGAACACGGTGAGGATCAGGGTTACCACCGTTTCGTCGCCGTGCATCCATTCCTTGGCATAAGCCGGGATCTGGGTCAGGTAGATCGCCCCGACGAACCAGAACCAGGAATTGCCGACGATCGAGCGCGACACCGCCGGTGTCTGGCCCAAGCCCAGGCGCAGGGTCGCCCAGGACTGGCTGAAGATGTTCCAGTTCAGGCGCAATTGTGGAGTGGCCGCGGCCGCCCGGGGAATGGCCCGGCTGGCCAGGTAGCCCAGCACCGCGACGCCGATCATGGCAGCCGAGACGATCGCCGCGTAATGCGCCGAGGACATCATGATCCCGGCGCCGATGGTGCCCGCCAGGATCGCCAGGAAGGTCCCCATCTCCACCAGGCCGTTGCCGCCCACCAGCTCTTCTTCACGCAGGGCCTGGGGCAGGATCGAATACTTGACCGGGCCGAACAGCGCCGAGTGGGTCCCCATGGCGAACAGCGCCAGCAGCATCAACGACAGGTGATCGAAGGCGAACCCCACGGCCCCTACCACCATGATCACGATCTCTCCCAGCTTGATCAGGCGGATCAACGCATCCTTGGCGAACTTCTCGCCGAACTGCCCGGCCAGCGCCGAAAACAGGAAGAACGGCAGGATGAACAGTAAGGCGCAGAGGTTGACCCAGATCGAGCGGTCGCCCTCGATGCTCAACTTGTAGAGGATGGCCAGGATCAGCGACTGCTTGAAGATGTTGTCGTTGAAGGCGCCGAGGGACTGGGTGATGAAAAACGGCAGGAAACGCCGCTTGCGAAGCAAGGTGAACTGCGAGGGGTGACTCATCTTCCGTGTTCCTGAGTGGCGAGGATACTGTTATTGGAATGCCGAACATCGATCCAGGCCACACCTTACCTGTGTTTGCCGATTATTTATGTAGGCCGGCAATGCATGGCGAAACAAATAGCTCGCCTTTATAGGCCCCCTGCAGCGTGCGCTTGGCGACGATCAGCCACATCACCGCCAGGGCCGCCACCAGCACCGCCCCCACCACATTGAAGAAACCCAGGTGCAACGTGCTGCCCAACTTGAGGGTCGCCAGCGAGTACACGCCCAACGGGAAGGTGAATCCCCACCAGCCGAGGTTGAAGGGGATGCCTTCGTTCAGGTAGCGCCGGGTGATCAGCACCGCCATCAGCATCCACCACAGGCCGAAGCCCCACAGGGTCAAGCCTGCCACCAGCCCCAGGCCGGCGGCGATCTCGCCGATGCCCGGCAGGCCATTGGCGGCGAAGATCGCCGGGGCGTCCGCGCCCAGCACCAGCATGCCCAGGGCGCCGGTACCGATCGGCCCCAGGGCCAGCCAGCTGGAGGCGGCCATGCTTTCATGGGGCAGCTTGTGCAAGGCCATGCGCAGCAACAGGATGGTGAGGATGCTGAACGCCACCGGCAGCGAAAAAGCCCATAGCACGTAGCTGGTACTCAACATCACCAGCTGCGCGTGAGCATCCAGCAGATGCGGAGCCAGCAACCCGCCGCTGGCCGCAGCCACCTCGGCCGCCACCACGGGCAGCAGCCAGACTGCGGTCATCTGGTCGATGCTGTGCTCCTGGCGGGTGAACATCATGTAGGGAATCAGCACCCCGCAAGCCAGGGACATGGCCACATCCAGCCACCAGAGCACTTGGGCCGGCAGCAACACCGCATCGCCCCAGTGGCCACGACCGAACAGCAACAAACCGTTGATGATGGTCGCCAGCCCCATGGGAATGGTGCCGAAGAACATCGAGACCGTGGAGTGTCCGAAGATCCGCCGCGCCTCATCGAAGAACATCACCCAGCGGGCGGTGTACATCGCGCTGAACAACAAGAACAGGACAATGGTCAGCCACCAGAAGCCCTCCGCCACCAGGCACAGCCCTGGGACCTCGACTGGCCATTGGGCCAGGGCCAGGGCCAGGACACCGGTGCCCATGGTGGCGGCGAACCAGTTGGGGGTGAATTGGCGAATGGCTTCGCGGGGGTGTTGCAGATGGCTCAACGGCCGGCGGCCGGCCTTGACGCTTTGGCTACATGTCACGATGGGTTCTCCTGTCCTCGGAAGAGGTTGAGGCCATGGTAGAACCTAATCGAATATCTATATAACGGGTAATTTCTCTATCTGTTATCTGTTTTATAGATAAAAGACTCAGATACTGCCCTCGGATTCGATCACCAGCACTCGGGCGACACCCTGGGGATGAGCCACGTGTTCGGTTCCTACAGAGGCATGGAAGATATCGCCCACCTCCAGCAATACCGCCTGCTCCAGGCCATTGTCGCGATAGCGCATCTGCACCCGGCCATCCAGCACCACGAAAACCTCCTCCCCCGTATTGACGTGCCAGCGGTAGGGCTGGTCGGTCCAGTGCAGGCGCGTGCTGATGCCATTCATGCAGGCGATATCCAGGGCCGCCCAGGCGCGCTCGCCGACAAAGTCGACACTGCGAATGACCTTCATGAGCGGCACTCCACACAGGCGGCGAAACCCAGTCCGGGGCCATGCAAGAAGCGAAGGATCCAGGCCATGCCGGCCTCCTCGGGAGCAGGAAACGAGTACCAATGCTGAGCCAGGGCAATGCGACAAAGAAGTGGCCCAATAGCCACGCTTCGATAGAATCAGGCCAATTTTTCCGAGCACCTGCGACATGCACAAGCCCATCCGCATTGCGGTAATCGCCTTTGACGGCATCAGCCCGTTTCACCTCTCGGTACCGTTGCTGGTGTTCGCAGAACACAACCAGCAACTCGAGCTGCCGAGCTTCCAGGTGCGGGTCTGCGCATTTGAACAGCCGCCGCTGCGCACGTCGGCCGGCTTCGATATCACCGCCCACCATGATCTGGATGAGCTGCGCGAGGCCGATGTGATTGTCATGCCGTCCTGGCGCGATAGCCTCGAGCGACCGCCACAGGAGTTGCTCGACGCCCTGTGCCACGCCCACGGGCGCGGGGCCCGGCTGCTGGGGTTGTGCCTGGGAGCCTTCGTCCTGGCGGAGACCGGCCTGCTGGACGGCCAGCCGGCCACGACCCACTGGCGCTGGGCGCCGGTCTTCGCCCAAAGGTATCCCCGGGTCGCCCTGGATGCCGATGTGCTGTACGCCGCAGCCGGCAACCTGCTGACATCCGCCGGCACTGTCGCCGGCCTGGATTGCTGTCTCTACCTGCTGCAACAGCTCTGTGGGGCGCAGGCCACCCACAAGCTGGCCCGACACCTGGTGATCGCCCCGCATCGCTCTGGCGGCCAGGCGCAGTTCATCGAACGCGCGATGCCCAAGGGTGGCGAACGGGATCGCATGGCGCCGCTACTGCAATGGCTGGAACAGCACTTTGCCCAAGAGCACTCCCTGGACGCCCTGGCCGCGCGGGTGGCCATGAGCCGGCGCTCGTTCACCCGGCACTTTCGCCAACTGACCGGCACCACTGTCGGCCAATGGCTACTTGGACGACGCCTGAGCCATGCCCAACGCCTGCTGGAAACCAGCCAGCAGGGCATCGAGGCCATCGCCCTGGCTTCGGGTTTTACCAGTGCCCTGTCGATGCGCCAGCACTTCACGGGTGTGTTGCAGCTTTCTCCTTCGGCCTACCGGGCGCAATTTCGCCGCTCTTGAAATGCCGGGCTCATCACCCTGGTTCGCCACAAGCCACCACCGGGCGCTGGCGCAGCAAAACCAGCAAGGCACCCAGGGACAAAAGGATCAGCACCGCGCCGTAACCATCGGTGGTGGCGACCAGGCCGAAGCTGCGCGCCAGCCCTCCTGCCAGCAATGCCGGCAGGCAGAACGCCAGGTAGCTCAGGACATAGAACGCCGACAGCAGCCCGGCTCGCTCGTGGGGCAAGGCCAGGGGCACCACACTGCGCAGAGCGCCGAGGAAACCGCCGCCGAAACCGCTGCCCAGCACCAGGGTGCCGAAGAAGAACAGCGGCAGGCTGGCGCTGTGCACCGCCGCCAGGATCAGCGCCATGCCCAGGGCCAGCAACCCGGCCCCCAGGCGCAAGACCCCAGCGGGATGCCGCTCGCGCAGGGAGTAGATCATCAGCGCACCGCTGAGCGTCAGCACGGCGACCAGTCCGCCGCCGATCAGGTTCGAGGCAGAGCCAGTGGCGGCTCGCACCAGGGACGGCGCCAGGGACAAATAGAAGCCACCCACCGCCCAGACCGCCACATCCACCGGCAGCGCCAGCCATAGCGCGCGCCGCGCCTGCACCGGCACCTGCAGGGTCGGGCGTAGCGAGGCCCAGACTCCGGGTTGCGCGCTGACACTTTCCGGCAGGCGCCAGAGGTACAAGGCCTGCGCCACGAACAAGCCCAGGAGCAGCCAATAGCTCAATTGCAGCGGCAGCGGCGCGAACTCCACCAGCATGCTGGCGCCCATGGCTCCGCAGGCCATGCCCAGCAACGGCGCAATGCTGTTGACCAAGGGGCCCTGCCGGCGATCGGTATCCAGCAGCGCGGCTCCCAGGGCGCTGGTGGCCATGCCGGTAGCGAACCCCTGGACCATGCGTGCGGCGATCAGCCAATACACGCTGCTTTCATTGATGAACAGCAGCATCGCCAGGATATTGAGCAGCAGGCCGGCAAAAATCACCGGCCGGCGCCCCAGGTAGTCCGACAACGAACCTACCGTCAGCAACGCCGCCAAAAGGCTCATGGCATAGACGCCGAAGACCAGCGTCAGCATCGCCGCAGAAAAATGCAGGCGTTGCTGGTACAGGTGGTACAAGGGAGTCGGCACGCTGGACGCGGCCAGGAAACCCAACAGGGTCACGGCCAGGAACAACAGGCTGCAACGATTGAACACGCGAGTGTCGATGGCACCGGGCATAGGGCACGCTCCACTAAAGCTAATATTTTGCTTTTGCGGAGTGTGCTACTGCCCGGCGCTTAAAGCAAATTCTTTGTGTTAAGGTTCGACCCCATGGTTATCAAAGAAGGTTTACGCCCAGGCGGCCGCAGCGCCCGGGTCCAGGAATCCATCCACCGGGCAGTGCGCGAGCTTCTTGAAGAACAGGAACGCTCGACCCTGACCGTCCCGCAGATCGCCACTCGTGCCGGCGTCACCCCCTCGACCATCTACCGGCGCTGGGGCGACCTAGCAACCTTGCTCGCCGACGTCGCCCTGGCCCACATGCGCCCGGACAGCGAGCCGGCAAACACCGGCAGCCTGCGTGGCGACCTGCTGGCCTGGGCCGAACAGTACCTGGATGAAATGAGCTCCGAGCCCGGGCGCAACATGATGCGCGACGTCCAATGCAGCGCCACCCCGGGTTATTGCGCGACCCTCCTCGGCGGCCAGTTGCAGATCATCCTCGACCGTTATCGAACCAGCGCAGGCAAGCTGCCGGACGTGGATCGGCTGCTGAACCTGATCGTGGCGCCCACGGTGTTCCGCATCCTGTTCGCCGCCGCGCCCCTCCAGGTCCAGGAGCTCCACGAGCTGGTCGATATCGCCCTGGGCCCGGCTTCCGAAACCCGCTCCCCGCCTGGCTGAACCGCCCCTGCGACATCAGGCCGCGCTGATACCTTGGTCGACACTGACGACGACTCGACATCGTGCCAGACTGTCTGGCCGGGCTGACGTGCCCGGTGCATCTGTTTCGGAGTTCCCATGTCGTTGTCCAGCGGGCTGATTGCAGCCGTTGCCCTGGCCTATATGGCCATCATGTTCGCCATCGCCTTCTACGGCGACCGCCGCAGTGCGCCCCTTCCGCCGCGCGTGCGGGCCTGGGTGTACAGCCTGTCGCTGGCGGTGTACTGCACCAGCTGGACCTTCTTCGGCGCCGTGGGCCAGGCCACCGAACAACTCTGGGCCTTCCTGCCGATCTACCTGGGACCGATCCTGCTGCTGGTATTCGCCCCCTGGGTGCTGCAGAAGATGGTGATGATCAGCAAGCAGGAAAACATCACCTCCATCGCCGACTTCATCGCCGCTCGCTACGGTAAATCCCAGTCCCTGGCCGTGGTGGTGGCGCTGATCTGCCTGGTGGGGGTACTGCCCTACATTGCCCTGCAGCTCAAAGGCATCGTGCTCGGGGTCAACCTGCTGATCGGCGCCGGCGCCGATACCATGGGCACCCGCGCCCAGGACACGGCGCTGATCGTGTCGCTGATCCTGGCCCTGTTCACCATCGTCTTCGGCACTCGCAACCTGGACGCCACCGAGCACCACCGGGGCATGGTGCTGGCGATCGCCTTCGAATCCCTGGTCAAGCTGTTCGCCTTCCTCGCGGTAGGCGTGTTCGTCACCTACGGCCTGTACGACGGTTTCGACGATCTGTTCAGCCAGGCCATGCTGGCCCCGCGCCTGGAGCAGTATTGGGAAGAGACCGTCAACTGGCCGTCGATGGTGGTGCAGACCGCAGTGGCGATGATGGCGATCATCTGCCTGCCCCGGCAGTTCCACGTCACCGTGGTGGAAAACATCGAGCCCCAGGACCTGCGCCTGGCCAAATGGGTATTCCCGGCCTACCTGGCCCTGGCCGCGCTGTTCGTGGTGCCCATTGCCCTGGCCGGGCAGATGCTCTTGCCCAGCAGCGTGTTGCCGGACTCCTTCGTCATCAGCCTGCCCCTGGCCCAGGCCCATCCGGCCCTGGCCCTGCTGGCCTTCATCGGCGGTGCGTCGGCGGCCACCGGCATGGTGATCGTCGCCAGCGTGGCGCTGTCGACCATGGTCTCCAACGACATGCTGCTGCCCTGGCTGCTGCGGCACAACAATGCCGAGCGCCCGTTCGAAGTGTTCCGTCACTGGATGCTCTCGGTACGCCGGGTGAGCATCGTCGTCATCCTGCTGCTGGCCTATGTCAGCTACCGCCTGCTCGGTTCCACCGCGAGCCTGGCCACCATCGGCCAGATCGCCTTCGCCGCCGTGACCCAGCTGGCACCGGCCATGGTCGGCGCGCTGTACTGGAAACAGGCCAACCGCCGTGGCGTGTTCGCCGGCCTGGCCGCCGGCACCTTCATCTGGTTCTACACCCTGGTACTGCCGCTGGCGGCCCATAGCCTGGGCTGGTCGCTGAACAGCTTCCCGGGCCTGGCCTGGCTGCACAGCAACCCGCTGAACCTGCCGATCACGCCGCTGACCCAGGGCGTGGTGCTGTCCATGACCGGAAACTTCACCCTGTTCGCCTGGGTCTCGGTCCTGTCGCGCACCCGGGTTTCGGAGCATTGGCAAGCCGGGCGCTTCATCGGCCAGGAAATCAGCGGTCGCCTGAGTTCGCGCTCGATGCTGGCGGTGCAGATCGACGACCTGCTCAAGCTGGCCGCGCGCTTTGTCGGCGAGGAACGCGCCCGCCAGAGCTTCATTCGTTTCGCCTACCGCCAGGGCAAAGGCTTCAACCCGAACCAGAACGCCGACGGTGAATGGATCGCCCATACCGAACGCCTGCTGGCGGGCGTACTGGGGGCCTCATCGACCCGGGCGGTGGTCAAGGCGGCCATCGAAGGCCGGGACATGCAGCTCGAAGACGTGGTGCGCATCGCCGACGAAGCCTCCGAGGTCTTGCAGTTCAACCGCGCCCTGTTGCAAGGCGCGATCGAGAACATCAGCCAGGGCATCAGCGTGGTGGACCAGTCCCTCAAGCTGGTGGCCTGGAACCGGCGCTACCTGGAACTGTTCAACTATCCCGAGGGGCTGATCAGCGTCGGCCGGCCGATCGCCGACATCATCCGCCACAATGCCGAGCGTGGCCTGTGCGGCCCCGGTGAAGCGGAAGTGCACGTGGCCAGGCGTCTGCACTGGATGCGCCAGGGCCGCGCCCACACTTCCGAGCGATTGTTCCCCAATGGCCGGGTGATCGAGCTGATCGGCAACCCCATGCCCGGCGGCGGCTTCGTCATGAGCTTCACCGACATCACCCCGTTTCGCGAGGCCGAGCAGGCCCTGACCGAAGCCAACGAGGGCCTGGAACAACGGGTGGCGGAACGTACCCATGAACTGTCGCAACTCAACGCCGCGCTGATCGAGGCCAAGGGCACCGCCGAGGCAGCCAACCAGTCCAAGACCCGCTTCCTGGCCGCGGTCAGTCACGACCTGATGCAGCCACTGAACGCCGCGCGATTGTTTTCCGCCGCCCTCTCCCACCAGGAAGACGGCCTGTCCGCCGAGGCCCAGCAACTGGTGCAACACCTGGACAGCTCGCTGCGTTCGGCCGAAGACCTGATCAGCGACCTGCTGGACATCTCGCGCCTGGAGAACGGCAAGATCACTCCGGACCGCAAGCCCTTCGTCCTCAATGAACTGTTCGACACCCTGGGCACGGAGTTCAAGGTCCTGGCCCAGGAACAGGGCCTGCAGTTCCGGGTGCGCGGCAGCCACCTGCGCATCGACAGCGACAGCAAGCTGCTGCGCCGGGTGCTGCAGAACTTCCTGACCAATGCCTTCCGTTACGCCAAGGGCCCGGTCCTGCTGGGTGTGCGCCGCCGAGGCGATTCGTTGAGCCTGGAAGTCTGGGACCGCGGCCCCGGCATTCCGCTGGACAAGCAGCAGGTGATCTTCGAGGAGTTCAAGCGCCTGGACAGCCACCAGACCCGAGCCGAAAAAGGCCTGGGGCTGGGCCTGGCGATCGCCGACGGTCTGTGCCGGGTGCTGGGGCATCCGCTGCAGGTACGCTCCTGGCCCGGCAAAGGCAGCGTATTCAGTGTCAGCGTGCCCCTGGCGCGCAGCGGCACAGTGGCCCCGGGCAAGGTCGCGGAGAGCAACGGGCAGTCGCTCAACGGCGGACAAGTGCTCTGCCTGGATAATGAAGACAGCATCCTGATCGGCATGAACAGCCTGCTGCGCCGCTGGGGCTGCCAGGTCTGGACCGCCCGCAACCGCGAGGAGTGCGCTGCGCTGCTCAAGGAAGGCATCCGCCCGCAACTGGCGCTAGTGGACTACCACCTGGACGATGGCGAAACCGGAACCGAGGTCATGGCCTGGCTGCGCACCCAATTGGGCGAACCGGTACCCGGCGTGGTGATCAGCGCCGATGGCCGCCCGGAGATGGTCGCCCAGGTACATGCGGCAGGCTTGGACTACCTGGCCAAGCCGGTGAAGCCCGCGGCCTTGCGCGCCCTGCTCAGCCGGCACCTGCCCCTGGGCTGAGGCGCGCCGGACGACTCAGTCCGGCAGTTCCAGCTCGCGGCCATCGGCATCGGTCATGGCCCGCTCCAGCAGATCCGCCGGCAAGCTCTTGCTGGCACGCGCGCCGAGCAGCTTGAGCTGCTCGCTGCGGCTGATCAGGTTGCCGCGGCCCTCGGTCAGCTTGTTGCGTGCCGCCGCGTAGGCTTTGTCCAGCTGCTGCAAACGATTGCCGACCTCATCCAGGTCCTGGATGAACAGCACGAACTTGTCGTACAGCCAGCCCGCCCGCTCGGCGATTTCCCGCGCGTTCTGACTCTGGCGCTCCTGTTTCCACAGGCTGTCGATCACCCGCAGGGTGGCGAGCAAGGTGGTCGGGCTGACGATCACGATATGCCGGTCGAAGGCTTCCTGGAACAGATTGGGCTCGGCCTGCAATGCCGCGGAAAAAGCGCCTTCGACCGGTACGAACAAGAGCACGAAATCCAGGCTGTGCAAACCTTCCAGGCGCTTGTAGTCCTTGCCGGCCAGGCCCTTGACATGATTGCGCAGGGACAGCACGTGCTGCTTCAGAGCGGCCTGGGCAAGCTGAGGGTCGTCACAGCCGACATACTGCTGATAAGCCGTGAGGCTGACCTTGGAATCCACCACCACCTGCTTGTCGCCGGGCAGCATGATCAGCACATCGGGCTGGAATCGCTCGCCATCCGGCCCCTTGAGGCTGACCTGGGTCTGGTATTCGCGGCCCTTTTCCAGGCCGGCATGCTCCAGCACCCGCTCGAGGATCAGTTCGCCCCAGTTGCCCTGGGTTTTCTGGCCCTTGAGGGCACGGGTCAGGTTGGTGGCCTCATCGCTCAGGCGCAGGTTCAGTTGTTGCAGGCGCTCCAGCTCCTTGGCCAGGGAAAACCGTTCGCGGGCCTCGGACTGATAACTCTCCTCCACGCGCTTTTCGAAGGCCTGGATACGCTCCTTCAGTGGGTCCAGCAACTGCCCCAGGCGCTGCTGGCTGGTTTCGGCGAAGCGCTGTTCACGCTCATCGAAGATCTTGCTCGCCAACTCGGCGAACTGGGCTCGCAGCTCGTCCCGGGAGCCCTGCAGGTCCGTGAGACGTTGTTGATGGCTGTCCTGCTGCTCGCGCAGTTCTGCAGCCAGCGAGGCCACCTGGGCATACAACCGGCGTAATTCGTTTTCCTTGGCAGCGCGCTCCAGGCTCCAGGCATGGGCCGCATCACGGGCGTTGTCGCGCTCGATCTGCAACAACTCCACCTCGCGTCCCAGGGCCGCCAGATCCGCCTGCTTGAGGGCATTGGCCTGGCTCAGGTCGCTGACTTCATCACGACTGGCATCCAGTTGCGCCAGCAGCCCTTCCTGGGCCATCTGGGCGGTGGCCAGGCGTTCCTCCAGCAAAGACAATTCGGTTTGGCTGGAACTGGCACGCCGCTGCAGTTGCCAGGCCAATGCCAGCAGTGGCACCGCAGCCGCCGCCAGGCCAAGCAAGATGCTGGTCAAGTCCATAGCCATAGCGAGTCCTGACATCCAGAAAAGAAATGAAGGTTAACCAAGCCGCCAGGGGTTGGACAGCTCAGTCCTCGATCCGACCCAGCTCTTGTTGTGCGTCACGATCGCCGGCGCGAGCGGCCTGGCGCAGCAGGTCATGGCCGATACGGCGGTCCCGGGCATTGCCGCATTCGCGACACATCAATTGGCCCAGCCGGCTCTGAGCGGCGACCACGCCTTCGCGGGCCGGCTGCTTGAGCAAGCGCCCGGCGAAGTGCTTGACGCTGGAGCTATGTCCGAGACGCGGATTGTCCAGCAACCACAGGGCAACCCGCAGAGAGAAGCGCTTGGGTTCGGTAACACTTTCAGAGGTTGCGGTAACAGAGGGTGATACTGAGCGAAACTTCATAAAGCACTGTGGGACAGATCGGAAGGCGCGCCACTCTACTCCTTTTTTTGTCTGGGTAAAGCTCAAAAGAGCCAGCACGCCCGTCCTA
>NZ_JBJJLO010000091.1:0-27796 GCF_046230915.1 Pseudomonas sp. KCJK8993 | reverse complement strand
CCCTGCCGGATTCCCCCGAAAGAACCGTATCCCTAACAATACTCCCGCTCGGAGGCCGAGGGGTCTCTCGCTCCGGCCTTGTGTTCGAGCTCTCTCCGCCGCAACGCCGGTGTTCTTTATCGGTGCTACGCCCGTCAGTGTCCGCCCGATGCCGGGCCGGCCTTGGCGGCGAACGGCGGCTTGGCCATCCAGACCAACAGGAGCAGGCCCATGAAACTCCACCCCAGCAGGGTGAAGTAGTCCACGGTGGACAGCATGTACGCCTGGCTGGTGAGGATCTGGTCCATCTGCGCGTAAGCCTTGGTGCTGGCGCCGCCCAGGCTGTTCAGGGTTTCCCGGGTGGCCGGGTCGAAGACACTCATGTGCTCGCTCATGTAGGCGTGGTGCTGGTCCGCCCGGCGAATCCAGATCCAGGTGGTCAGCGAGGCCGCGAAGCTGCCGCCCAGGGTCCGCAGGAAGGTCGCCAGGCCGGCGCCATCGGCGATCTCGTGGGGCGGCAGGTCCGACATCAGGATGCTCAGGGTCGGCATGAAGAACAGCGCCACGCCGATGCCCATGAACAACTGCACCAGGGCCACATGCTGGAAGTCCACCTCGTTGGTGAAACCGGCACGCATGAAACAGCTCAGGCCCATGGCCAGGAACGCCAGGCCCGCCAGCAGGCGCAGGTCGATCTTGTGCGCATACTTGCCGACAAAGGGCGACATCAGCACCGGCAGGATACCGATCGGCGCCACGGCCAGGCCGGCCCAGGTGGCGGTGTAGCCCATCTGGGTCTGCAACCACTGCGGCAGGATCAGGTTGATCCCGAAGAACCCCGCGTAACCGGCCACCAGCACGATGGTGCCGATGCGGAAGTTGCGATGGGCGAACAG
Source organism: Pseudomonas sp. KCJK8993 (assembly GCF_046230915.1). NCBI lineage: Bacteria > Pseudomonadati > Pseudomonadota > Gammaproteobacteria > Pseudomonadales > Pseudomonadaceae > Pseudomonas > Pseudomonas sp. KCJK8993. The sequence goes on along the minus strand of NZ_JBJJLO010000091.1, from coordinate 26,921 downwards.
CCGCAGGTTGACCACCGGATGGCGGTCGGTCATTTCCCAGATCACGAACGCCGTCAGGGCGATCACCGAGATCACGCTGCCAATGATGATGAAGTTGGATTCGAACCAGTCCAGGTCGTTGCCCTTGTCGAGGACGATCTGCAAGGCACCGACACCAATGATCAGCGCCAGCAGGCCGACGTAGTCCATCGGTTGGCGACTGGTAACCACCGGCCGCGCCTTGAGCTGCTGCATCACCACCCAGGCGGCGAACAGCCCGATGGGAATGTTGATGAAGAAGATCCAGGGCCAGCTGTAGCTGTCGGTGATCCAGCCACCGAGGATCGGCCCGGCGATGGGCGCCACCACCGTGACCATCGCCAACAACGCCAGGGCCATGCCTCGCTTCGCCGGCGGATAGACGGCGATCAGCAGGGTCTGGGTCATCGGGTACAACGGCCCGGCCACCACCCCTTGCAGCACCCGGAAGCCCACCAGCTCGGGCATCGAGGTGGAAATGCCGCACAGGAACGAAGCCAGCACGAACAGCAGCGTGGCCCAGATGAACAGCTTCACTTCGCCGAAGCGCCGGCTCAGCCAGCCGGTCAGCGGCAAGGCGATGGCGTTGCTCACGGCGAACGAGGTAATGACCCAGGTGCCCTGCTCCGAACTCACCCCCAGGTTGCCCGAGATGGTCGGCAGCGCCACGTTGGCGATGGTGGTGTCGAGCACCTGCATGAAGGTCGCCAGCGACAGGCCGATGGTGCTCAACAGCAAGCTGGGCGGGGTGAAAGAGGCGTTATTGCTCATCGCGAATCCTTTGGGACGGGACAGGCCTCCCGGCTCCTAGAAGGAACCGGGACGGACGGATTGGCGAATCAGCGCTTGGCCGTCTTGCCGATGGCCGCACTGTTGTCGTGGATCAGCCGGGTGATCAGGGCATCGGCTTCCACCAACTGGCGGTCGTAGACAGCGGTGCTGAACGAGGCCTTTTGCGGTGGCTGCTGGGCCAGCACCGGTCCGCTCTGGTCCCGCAGGTTGACGTTGACCACCGTCGACAGGCCGACCCGCAGCGGATGCTTGGCCAGCTCCTCGGCATTGATGTGGATCCGCACCGGCACCCGCTGGACGATCTTGATCCAGTTACCGGTGGCATTCTGCGCCGGCAGCAGGGCGAAGGCGCTGCCGGTACCGGCGCCGAGGCTGTCCACGGTGCCGCTGTACTTCACATCGCTGCCATAGATGTCGGCCTCGATGTCCACCGGCTGGCCGATGCGCATGTCGCGCAGCTGGGTTTCCTTGAAGTTGGCATCGATCCACAGCTGGTCCAGGGGAATCACCGCCATCAGCGCCGTGCCCGGCTGCACGCGCTGGCCCAGTTGCACGGTGCGCTTGGCCACGTAGCCGGTGACCGGGGCGATCAAGGTGCTGCGCGCGTTGTTCAGGTAGGCCTGGCGCAGTTGCGCGGCCGCCGACTGCACGTCCGGATGGTTGGAAACCACGGTGTCGTCCACCAGGGCGTTGGTGGTGTTGAGCTGCTGCTGGGCGTTGGCCAGGGCATTCTGCGCGCTGGTCAGGTCATCCCGGGCGTGGGACAGCTCTTCCTGGGAAATCGCCCCGCTGGCCGCGAGGTTCTTGCGGCGGTTGTAGTTGTCCTGGGCTTTCTGCACCTCGGCCTTCTGCGCGGCCACCTGGGCCCGCATGCCATCCACATTGCTGTACAGGCCGCGCACCTGGCGCACGGTCCGCGCCAGGTTGGCCTCGGCGCTCTGCAGGCCGACCTGGGCATCGTTGGGGTCGAAGTTGATCAGCACCTGGCCTTCATGCACCAGGTCGCCATCGTCGGCGCCGATACTGACCACCGTGCCGGTGACCAGCGGGGTGATCTCCACCACGTTGCCGTTGACGTAGGCGTCGTCGGTATTTTCATTCCAGCGGCCATAGAGCTCATGCCAGGCGTAGACGCCCAGGCCGCCCAGTACGACGATGGCCGCCAGCCCCAGCAGCATGACCTTGCGCTTGCGTGGGTTGGCGGTGTCCGGAGTGCTTGGAGTGTTTTGAGTGTCGGCGGTAGCCATGACAAATACCTCGAATTATTTGGTCTGCGGGGCGGGGCTGGGATTGGCCGAAGCCAGGTTCTGGGTGTCGAAACCGCCCCCCAGGGCCTGCATCAGTTGGATCGACAGGTCGATCTGTTGCGCGTTGAGCGTGGCCAGTTGGCGCTGGGTCTGCAGCAATTGCTGCTCGATGCTCAGCACGTCCAGGTAGTTGCCGATACCCGAGCCGTAGCGCTGGACCACCGTGTCATAGGATTCCTGGGCGATGTCGGTGGCATGTTGCTGGGCAGCGATCTGCCGGCCGATATCGCGCAACTGGGTGACGCTGTCGCTGACGTCGCCGAGGGCCGTCACCAGGGTCTTGTTGTACTGGGCCACCGCCAGGTCGTAGTCGGCGTCCCGGGCGTCGAGGCTGGCCCGCAGCCGCCCACCGTCGAAGATCGGCAGCGAGACGGTCGGGGCGATATTGAAGAAACGGCTGGCGGAGCCGAACATCGCATCCCCCAGCACCGACTCGGCACCGGCGCTGGCGCTCAGGTTGAGGTTGGGATAGAAGCGGGTCTTGCTGGCGTCGATGTCCTTGCTCGCCGCCTCCACCCGCCAGCGGGCCGCCACCAGGTCGGGGCGACGCCCCAGCAGTTCCGCCGGCAACACCGACGGCAGCGCCACGGCACTGGCCTGCAGGACCTTGGGCCGACGGATTTCGTCGGAGCGCTCCGGTCCCTTGCCCAGCAACACCGCCAGGGCGATCTTGGCGCTCTGCAATTGCTTCTCGGCATCGATCTGGCTGGCCTGGGAGCTGGCCTCCAGGCTCTCGGTCTGCTGGTACTGGTACTGGCTGTCGATCCCGGCGCTCAAGCGCCGCTGGCTCAGGTCGAGCATCTGCCGGGTCCGCTTGAGGTCCTCGGTGGCCAGGTCATGGACGATATAGGCACGCCCCAGGTCGCTATAGGCCCGGGCGACGTCGGCGGCCAGGCTCAAGCGGGCGGCCTGGCGATCGACCTCGGCGGCCCGGGCCTGGCCCAGGGCCGCTTCCCAGGCTGCGCGCTGACCGCCCCAGAGATCGAAGTTGTAGTTGAAGCGGGCGCCCAGGTTGCGCACCGTGGAATAGGCTCCGCCCTGCCCTCGGGGATCCTGGTCACGGGCCAGGCGCGAACGGCTGACACCGGCGCTGGCGTCCAGGGTCGGCATCCGCTCGGCATCGGCGGCATAGGCCGCGGCACTGGCCTGATGCGCGCGAGCGCTGGCGATCTGCATGTCCGGGCTGTCGCGCAGGGCCTCCTGGATCAGGCCGTCGAGCTGGCTGTCGCCCAGGCTCTTCCACCAGTCGGCACGGGGCCAGGCTGCCGGCGACAGGCTGACGCCATTGAGCGCCTGGCCGGTGGCCAGGCTCTGGGCCGAGAGACTCACGCCCTCGGTGTCCAGGCCACTGTAGTTGGCGCAACCGGCCAGGCTCATGGCCATCAGCACCAGGCTGGCGCGAGTACGCAAGGTTCTACTGCTCATTTGGCACCTACTCGCTGGATGGTGATCGGGTCACCGGCTGCCAGCAGCATTTTCTTGAGGATCTGTTCCAGGGTGGCCAACTCCTCGGGAGTGATGGCACCGGTCAATTCGTTCATCGCTTCGGCACCGATGACGGGCAAGCGGTCGGTGAGCTTGCGGCCTTCCTCGGTGAGCACCAACTGCACCTGGCGGCGATCGCCTTCGGAACGCCTGCGCACCAGGAAATCCTTCTGTTCCAGACGATCGAGCATGCGGGTCATGGAACCGCTATCCAGGGACAAGTGACGGCACAGTTCGGCCGGGGTATCGCCACCGAACTGGGCCATGATGATCAGCACCTTGAACTGCGCGGCGGTGATGCCGTGGGGTTCCATGTGGGTGTCGAGGATCCGGTCCTTGAGCAAGGCGGCACGCCCCAGCAGCAGGCCAAGATGGCAATTGTGAAAATCGTCCGGTTGGAAATGCTTCATCTGCTCACCAATTAGCTGCCTAGGCAGGGAGTGTGTGACGAGATGTTACTGCCTAGGCAGCGAATGTCAATGTAATAATTAGCATGCTCTTTACCTGGCTTATAAGCAGGGCCGGTGATGGCGCGCGAAGGCTGCGGGAGGCCATGAACGAAGGAAAGACCTGCCCCGGCCACCGGCGCGCCAAGCGCCAGTGGCCGAGGCCGGCAAGCGCTAGAAGTCGCGCTTGTAGAAGATGTCCAGAGAGCTGGCGAAGCCGCTGGCGGCCTCCAGGTAGACCTTCTTGCTCAGCTTGTAGCGCAAGGCGATGGTGCTGGCTGGCTCGAAGACCCCTACCCCGTAGCGCAGGCTGAGTCGTTCGGAGATGTTGCCGCTGGCCACTACGCTGGTGGCATTGCCGCTGCCCTGGGTATCGAGCTGGAAATCCTGGATCCCCAGGTTCTTGGCGATACCTGCGGTAAGCTCCGAACTGCCCATCAAGCCCAGGCCGAGGGCCGCCTGGGCAAGCATGTTGTTGTCTTCGCCGCCGGAGCTCAGCGGCCGTCCCAGCACCAGGTAGGACAGGGCCTGCTCCTGGCTCATGGCTGGCTCGGAGAAGATCTTGGTCGTCGGCTGCTCGACGCTGCCGCTCAAACGAATGCCGGCGATCACGTTGTCGGTCTGGCGCACCGCCTCGATATCCAGGTAGGGCTGGTCGATGGGACCGGCGAACAGCAACCGCGCCCGGCGTACCGTCAGGCGCTGGCCGTAGGCACGATAGCGACCATCGTTGAGCCATAGCTCGCCACGGGTGTCCATGTTGTCGCCAATGTGCACATGGCCCTGCAGGTTGGCCGTCAGGCCGAAGCCGCTGAAGGCCAGCTTGTCCTGGCCCACTTCCACGTCGATGTTCATCGCCATGGCCATGGGCGCCTTGCCCTCGACGGCCTGCTGGCCAACGATCACCGTGTCATCGGAGACCTTGACCGTCGATGGCGGCAACTCGCGCACAGTGATCTGGCCCTTGGGAATCGCCACCTTGCCGCTGATCGCCAGCCGGTTGTCCTGCAGGGCGATCTTCAGGTCGGGCGCCACCTCAAGCGCCGCATAGGGCTCGACCGTCACCGGCAGTTGCGCCCCCTTGAGGTTGAGGTCCACCAGCAGCTCCCGGCCCCAGGCGAGGTTGCCGTCGAGGCTGCCCTGCCCGCTCTTGCCGCCCTTCCAGGTGCCGTCGAGCCGCACGCGCTCACCCATGATCTGCGCGGTCAGTTGCAGGTCCTCGATGCTGGTGGGCAGTTCGGAACCGGACACCTGGCCACCGCTGAGCTGCAGGCTGCCGTTGACCTGGGGCGCCAGCAGGCCGCCGGACAGCCGGCCGCTGCCGTTCAAGTTGCCATTGAGCTTTTCCACCATGGGCACGAACGGCCGCGCCACGGACAGGTCCAGGCCACTGAGGCGGAACTCCCCGGATAGCGGCTTGTTCTTGGGCAGCGGGTTGATCTGCGCCTGGACCATCAACTGCCCGAGCTTGCCGCCATCGAACTGCAATTGGCTGTCGATGCGCCGTGGCCCCAGCCGCGAGTCGAGCTTGAGCGCCTGGTAGGGAAAGTCCAGCCACTGCTCCTTGTCCTTGACCCGCAGGGTGCCGCCACTGGCATCCACGACGATCTGGCCCTTGGGGCCGCTGGCCGGCAGGTCCAGCTGGACATCGGCATTGAGCAGGCCCTTCCAGGCGAAATCCTTGGGCAGCCACTGGGCCAGACTGTCGATGGGGAAGCGCTTGAGGTGGTAGCGCAGCTTCGGCTCGGGCATCAGCCGCTGGTCTTCGCCACACAGGCTGGCGTCGCCGCTGACCCAGCAATGAGCGGCGAAGTTGACCGTACCGTTGGCCAAGCGTTCGAGCCGTGCCGGGTTCTGCAGCTTCCAGTCCTGGCCACCGCTCTGGACCTCACCGCTGGCCAGCCGTCCGCGCCAGGCGCCCTGGTCCAGGGTGCCATCCAGGCCCAGGGCCAGCTTCAACAGCGGGCCTTGCAGGTCCAGTTGCAGCTGCTGCTTGCGGATGTCGCCCTGGCCAGCCAGGGTCAGGCTACCGAGCTGGGTATCGCCGGCCTGGATGCCGCTGCCCTTGAGTTCGATGCGAGCCTTCTGCGCCCCATCGAGGCTGGCATCGAGCTTGAGGCTTTGCAGGCGGTTGTCGGCAAAGGCCAACTGCTGCCCGTTCAGCTCCGCCTTGCCCTGGGGCGCCGCGAGCGTCCCGGCCAGGTCCACCCGGCCACTGAGCTGGCCGCGCAACTGCGGCCAGAGCTGGCCCAGGCGCGGCAGGCGGATGTCCAACTGACCGCTGACCTTCTGTTGCAGGCTGCCTGCACCATTGATCCGGTTATCCCCCAGGCGAATGTCCAGGGTATTGAGGCGCCACTGCTCGCCGGCGCCGTCGGCCTTGGCCTGCAGCAGCGCGGGCTGGCCCCGCAGGCGGCCCTTGAGATCCAGGTCGGCGGCGAGCTTGAGCTGCTGGTTCTTCAGCTCCCCCTGGCTACGCAAGGGTCCGGCCAGGGTTCCGGGCAATTCGGCCAGCCAGTAGGCCGGGTTGATGGCCGACAGGTCCAGGGCGGTATCCCAGGCCAGGCCATCGGCGAACTGCAGGTTCAAGTGCCCCTGGGCCTTGCCCTGGCCGGCGGTCAATTGCAATTGCGGCAGGTGCACCTGGCCCAGGTCGCCACTGAACGGACTGCCGAGGCTGAAGACCCCGGCCGGCCCCTCCAGGTCCCCCTGGAAGTTGCCCAGGTAGTTGCCATCGCGGTACGCCACTTCGGCGTTGAACTTGCGCAGGGCCACGGCCGGCTCTTCGATTCGTGGGTAGAGGCGATGCCAGGGAAAATCCAGCCAGGCGAGCCGGGCCTCGGCGACAAAGCCCTGGCTCCAGTCCAGCTGGCCCTCGAGCTTGAGGCTCTGGTGGTCGCTGGCCTGCAGTTCCAGGGTGGTGATCTGGGCGCCCTTGGCATCGACCTTGCCCTGCAACGACAAGGCCACCGGCCCTTGCTCGGCCGGCAGGCTGGCCTGGCCGACGAGCTGGTAGCCGCGTTTCAGGTCGCCCTTGCCGGTGAGCTGCAGCTGGTCCAATTGCAGGGTATCCGGCAGGTCGGCACTGGCCTTGAAGCCATCCGCGGTGATCCGTACCTGGGCCGGCAGGTCCTGGGCCAGCGGTTGCAGTTCACCGCTCAGGCGCCCTTGCAGGTAACCACTGCTGTCGGCCTGCAACTTGAGGGTCTTGAGCAGGTCGCCCTCGACCTGCAGCGCCAGCTCCCAGGGACCGCCGCCGGGAGCCGGCAGGCCAAGGCGGCCCTGGGCAGTCAGGGGCCAGTCGCCCGTGGGTTGCAGCAGGCCGGTCAACGCCAGGGCCAGGTCGTCGCGTTGCAGTTGCAACGCATCGATGCGCAGCCCCTGGGTAGTCCAGTGGGCCGCCAGTTGCAGGCTCTTGAGTTGCTCGCTGCCGTCGAGCAGCAGGCTGCCGAGCCGTACCCGCCCCAGCTCGATGGCCAGCGGCAGGTGCAACTCCGGCAAGCTGATGGGCCCCGGGCTCTCTTGGCCACCGGCCGGAAACTGCAGGCTGACCTGGTCGGCCTCCAGTTGCTCGATGCACAGGGTCATGCGCAGCAGGCAGGCTGGCGACCAGGAAAACTGCACGCCGCGCAGTTCGATCCGCGTGCCGTCCTGCTGCCAAAGCAGATGCCCGGCGCTCCACTGCCCCCCGAGGCGACCGTCGAACTGCTCCAGGCTCAACCCCGGCACCTGGCGCAAGGCCCAGCGGCTGCCGGCCTGGGTCCCGAGGACCGCGACCAGCGTGAGGATGACCAGGACCACCAGCGCCAGGATCGCCAGCAGCGTTATCTTCAACCCACGCATCACAGCTCTGGCCCCATGGAAAAGTGCAAACGTACACCGCCGTCATCATTCATGGCGTGGGCCAGGTCGACCCGGATCGGGCCCACCGGCGAGACCCAGCGCACCCCGAGCCCGACCCCGGTCTTGAGGTTCGGCAACTCCAGCTTGTCGAAGGAGTTGCCCTGGTCGATGAAGGTCGCGATGCGCCATTTTTCGGCGATCGAGTATTGGTACTCGACACTGCCGGCGACCATGTAGCGCCCCCCGATGCGATCGCCCTTGGAGTTCTTCGGCGACAGGCTCTGGTAGTCGTAGCCTCGCACGCTCTGGTCGCCACCGGCGAAGAAACGCAGGGACGGCGGCACCGATTTGTAGCCGTTGGTGGCGCTCCCGCCGAACTGCACCCGGCCCAGCAGGCGATGGTTGTCCCAGGCCGTGGCCAGGCCCTTGAGCAACACCGTGCCGTACAACAGGTTGTTGTCCGAGCCCAGGCCCTCCTTGGCCACCTTGGTATCGAACTGGATGCGATAACCGTTGTGCGGATCGATACGGTTGTCACTGCGCAGATAGGAATACGTCAGGCCGGGCATCAGCAGGTTGCTCAGGCCCGAGTCATCGCCGAGCCGATACTCTTCGCGCTGGTACTTGAGCGAAACCACCCGTTGCCAGCCACTGGGCAGCTTGCTGTGCCACTCGGGGCCCAGGGTCAACAGCTTGCTCAGGGTATCGGTGCCGGAGATTTCTTCGTTCTGGTAGCCGCCGGCGAATCGCAGCTTGTCGGTCAGGGGCGGGTCCAGGGGAATGTCGTACCACAGCCCGACGTTCTGCCGTGGCGCCGAGACCTCTGCCTCCCAGCCATAGCTGTGGCCCTGGGGATTGACCCAGTGCCGGGTCCAGTTGGCCTTGACCCGTGGACCGACGTCGGTGGAGTAGCCCAGGCCCAGGCCCAGGGTGCGGGGCTTGCGGGTGTCGAGCTGGACCGCCACCGGAATCACTTCATGCTCGGCAGCGGTAGGCGTGGCATCCACCCGCACGGATTCGAAATAGCCACTGGACTGCAGGGCCTGGTTGAGTTCGGCGATCAATTCGGAGTCGTAGGCGGTACCGGCCTTGAACGGCACCATGCGCCGCAGCAGGTCTTCATCGAACAGCGAGTCCCCGCTGAAGCTGACCTTGCCCAGGGCATAGCGCGGGCCGCTGTCGTAGACCAGCTCGATGTCCGCCACCCCGGCCAGCGGGTCCACCCGCAGTTGCTGCCGGGTAAAGCGCCCGCTGAAGAAGCCATAGCGCGAGGCCTGGTTCTGGATCAAGCGCTTGGCGTCTTCGTAGCGCCCATGGTTGAGCACCGCGCCAGGCTTGAGCTGGTCGCTGTCGGGGGTACGAAAGGACTTGAGGGAGGCGGCCGGGCCTTCGACCCGGATGGTCACCTCGCGCAGGTGCACCGGCTCGCCAGGGTCGATACGCAACAACAGGCGCGGCTTGTCGCCGCCCCGTACTTCGCTGGAGATCAATGGCTGGTAGTAGCCCAGGGCCTGGGCGGCTTTCTTGGCCTGCTCCTCGGCGCCCCTGCTGAACCTCAGCAGGGCTTCTTCATCTCGGTCGCCAAGATCGCCGATATAACCTTCGATGTTGGCCTTCAACTCGTCGTTGGCAGGTTTGATCCTGACCGCCAATTCGCTTTGCGCCAGCGCCGCGCAACTGCTGAACAGCAGCAAGAAACCGCTGGTGAATCTTCCGGAAAACTTCATAGGCGCGGATGCTATCACGAGCTTGGGAGGGCGATAGAGCGCTCGAGGACGGGGAAAGTTCGATTCAGCCTGTTGCGCTTTGTAAGCGCTGTGGATTGGGATGGAAAAACACATGCTCGCGGACCGGCCCTATCGCCACCTCGCCGATCTCTGCATAACCCTGGCGCTGGTAGAACGCGAGATAGCGCGGGTTGCCGGTATCGAGCACCACGCCCTGGGAGTTGGCGTCCACCGCACACCAGTTGTGCACCGCCTCCAGCAACTGTTCGCCAAAATGCTGGCCCTGGAACTGCGGATGCACGCCCAACAGTGGCAATACATGCAGGGCATCGCTGGGCAGGCAGGCTTGCACCGCGTCATGGTATTCCAGGTAGCGCCGGGTACAGCGAAAGCCCGTGCTCAACACCATGCGCAGCCGCCAGGCCCAACTTTCGGTGATGCCCAGCCGGCGCTGGGGCGGCGCGATCAGCGCGATGCCGATCAGCCGGTCGTTGACCAGCAAGCCGATGGCAGGCAGCTCCTGCAAGAAGTGTTGCTTGACCAGCTCGCGCACCGTGGCCCGCACCCGTTGCTCGTAGCCGGGGCGCTCGGACTCGAAGATGAAACCGAAGGTCGGTTCGTGGCGATAGGCCTGGTACAACAGCGACCGCGCTTCGCGGGAATACCCGCTGTCGAGCATGTGGATATCGGCGATGGCATTGCTGGCCTCGGGCATGACGGTCACTCCTCCCTGGCGCGGCTCGAAAGGTCGCGCTCTTGTATTACGAACCTGGCGCGCCGCTGAACGTTCCCGCGCCCAAGGACATTAGCAGCGCATCGGCGGCACTGCCACGCTGGTCGACCCAGGCGTTGTCAGCTAGCATCGCTGTTTTGCCAGGACCGCCGACCATGAAGATCGTCTCGTTCAATATCAACGGGCTGCGCGCCCGCCCCCATCAGCTGGCGGCGCTGATCGACAAGCACCAGCCGGATGTGATCGGCCTGCAGGAAACCAAGGTCGCCGACGAGCAGTTTCCCCTCGCCGAGGTCCAGGCCCTGGGGTATCACGTGCACTACCACGGCCAGAAAAGCCACTACGGCGTCGCCTTGCTCTCGCGCCAGGCGCCGCTGGCCCTGCACAAGGGCTTCGACGGCGATGACGAAGACGCCCAGCGCCGCTTCATCTGGGGCACTTTCGCCGACGCCGACGGCACGCCGGTGACCATCATGAACGGCTATTTCCCCCAGGGCGAAAGCCGCGACCACCCTACCAAGTTCCCGGCCAAGCAACGCTTCTACAGTGACCTGCAACAGTTGCTGGAAAGCCGCTTCAGCAACGACCAGCCCCTGGTGGTCATGGGTGATGTGAACATTTCCCCGGAAGACTGCGACATCGGCATCGGCGCCGACAACGCCAAGCGCTGGCTCAAGACCGGCAAGTGCAGCTTCCTGCCGGAAGAACGCGAGTGGATGGCACGCCTGAAGAACTGGGGCCTGGTGGACAGCTTCCGCCACCTGAATCCCGAGGTGAACGACCGCTTCAGCTGGTTCGACTACCGCAGCCGTGGCTTCGAGGACGAACCCAAGCGTGGCCTGCGCATCGACCTGATCCTGGCGTCCCGTGGCCTGCTGCCGCGGGTCAAGGCTGCCGGGGTCGACTATGAACTGCGGGGCATGGAGAAACCTTCGGACCATGCGCCGATCTGGCTCGAATTGAGCTGATCGCCAGGCACGAAAAAGCCCATCTGACGATGGGCTTCTTTCTGCCGCTTAGAGCTGGACGCGCTGGATGCGGTCCGTGGTGCCGGCGCTGGCAATCTCGCCGATGGCTCTCTCCAGGGCCTCTTGCGAATCGTAAAGATGGCTGACGAGGATCACCTCACTGCCGGACTTGAGCTTGAAATAGGGCTTGCCGCCCGACGAAATTTTCTTGACGTAGCGCTCGGGAGAGGCGCAGTGTGCGCGGAACAGTGCGAGGGCTGCCTCGGCACTGTCCCGGCAAGGGTAGCGGTCGCTTTGAAGCATGGTCTGCGCCTCCTCTGTCTTGAGCAAGAATCTGCACGCACCACTGCCATACTGCTTCAGTTCAAACCAGGCACTCATCTGCAACTCCTTTGAAAGTCACGAGAACTGGCAGCTCCACGCTGCCGGGGCATCTGCGGGGATGACGCGTTGGCAGTCGCCCCAATCCCCTACAGACAAAGTTGTCCACTCTACGCAGGCCGCAAAGGCTGGTCTTTAGGAAAAATCTCAAAAAATCTAGAGAAAACAGCTATTTATGACGTAGGACTTTCGCTATCTAACGATGATACGCGTCCTTCGTCACAGGCCTGTCATCTCCCTGACTTAATCTCGCCGGCACTTACCTCTTCCTCTATATAGAAGGCCAGTGCCCCATGCCCCGCGTTTTCTCCGCCAGTGAACGAGACATCTGGTGCCGGACCATCAGCCTGTTCCTGATCGGTTTCATTTGTTATTCCCTACCCTGGTCGGTATTCGCCGCCCTGCCCCTGGCGGCGGACGACACCGCAGTGCTGCGTATCCAGGGTTCCAACACCATCGGCGCCCGGCTGGGCCCGGCGCTGGTCAAGGGGCTCATGGAACAACAGGGCCTGCATGGCATCAGGATCGAGGCCAGCGGCAAGGACAACGAGCAACGGGTCATCGGCCAGACCGCCCAGGGCGGCCAGGTCCGGGCGGAGGTGGCCGCCCATGGCTCGAGCACCGGCTTTGCCGCGCTGAACAGTGCCCGAGCCGACCTGGCCGCCGCCTCACGGCCCATCAAGGACAGTGAACTGGTGGAACTGGAGAACCTCGGTGACCTGAAAAGCCCCGACGCCGAGCAAGTCATCGCCATCGACGGCCTGGCGATCATCCTCCACCCACGCAACCCGCTGACCCGCTTGAGCACCGAGCAACTGGCGCGACTGTTCAGCGGCGAGACCAAGACCTGGGAAGACCTGGGCGGGATCGGCGGCCCGGTGCACCTGTATGCCCGGGATGACCAGTCGGGTACCTACGACACCTTCAGGGAGTTGGTCCTTGGCCGACGCGGCAAGGCCCTGAGCCCCGGTGCCAAGCGTTTCGAATCCAGCGAGCAGTTGTCCGACGCCGTCAGCCAGGATCCCCAGGGCATAGGCTTCATCGGCCTGCCCTATGTGCGCCAGGCCAAGGCGGTGGCCATCGTCGACGGCGATTCGCAACCGATGCTGCCACTCAACAGCCTGATCGCCACCGAGGACTATCCGCTGTCGCGCCGCCTGTACCTGTACTTGCCGCCCGACAGCCAGAACCCCTGGGCCAAGGCCTTGGTGAGCTTCGCCCAGAGCGCCAAGGGACAAGCCATCGTGGCCGCCAACGGCTTCGTCGCCCAGACCGTGCAAGCCATGAGCGTGGCGCCCAATCCGCAGATGCCCGAGGCGTACCAGGCACTGACCCGGGAGGCCCAGCGCCTGAGCGTGAACTTTCGCTTCGAGGAAGGCAGCGCCAACCTGGACAACAAGGCCCGCCAGGATCTGACTCGGGTCCTGGACTACCTGCGCCAGCATGGCAAGATGACCCGCCAGGTAACCCTGGCCGGCTTCGGCGATGCCAAGGACGACCCCGGCCGCGCCGCCCTGCTGTCCAAGCTGCGGGCCATGGCGGTACGTAGGGAACTGGTGAAGAGTGGCGTGGTGTTGCGCGAGATCCGCGGCTTCGGCGCACAGTTGCCGGTGGCCACCAACGATCTCGACGAGGGCCGGATCAAGAACCGGCGAGTGGAAGTGTGGGTCTATTGACCCCATGCACAGCCTGCCGGTGCCCCCACCGACAGGCTGCCAGAGCGGCTATCAGTGTCCGCCGCTGCGCATCAGTTCCCGAGGCACGTACTTGCCGATCTCGTACTTGCCGATCGCCGCCCGGTGCACTTCATCCGGGCCATCGGCCAGGCGCAGGGTACGCTGCATCGCATACATGTAGGCCAGCGGGAAGTCACTGGAAACACCGGCCCCGCCATGGATCTGGATCGCCCGGTCGATCACCCGCAAGGCGACGTTCGGTGCCACCACCTTGATCTGGGCGATCTCGCTCTTGGCCACCTTGTTACCGGCGGTATCCATCATGTAGGCGGCCTTGAGGGTCAGCAGGCGCGCCATGTCGATCTCCATCCGCGAATCGGCGATCTTGTCGATGTTACCCCCCAGCCGCGCCAGTGGCTTGCCGAACGCGGTACGGTTCACCGAACGCTTGCACATCAATTCCAGGGCGCGCTCGGCCATGCCGATCGAACGCATGCAGTGGTGGATGCGCCCCGGGCCCAGGCGCCCCTGGGCGATCTCGAAGCCCCGCCCCTCGCCCAGCAGCACGTTTTCATAGGGCACGCGGACGTTGTCGAAGACCACCTCGGCGTGACCGTGAGGCGCGTCGTCGTAACCGAACACCGGCAGTGGGCGGATGATCTTCACCCCGGGGGTATCCACCGGCACCAGGATCATCGAGTGCTGCTGGTGGCGCGGCGCATCCGGGTTGCTCAGGCCCATGAAGATCAGGATCTTGCAGCGCGGATCGCAAGCACCCGAGGTCCACCATTTCTTGCCGTTGATCACCCACTCGTCGCCATCACGCACCGCCCGGGCCGCCATGTTGGTGGCGTCGGACGACGCCACGTCCGGTTCGGTCATGGCGAAGGCGGAGCGGATCTCGCCACGCAGCAAGGGTTGCAACCAGCGCTGCTTCTGCTCCTCATTGGCATACCGCACCAGCACTTCCATGTTGCCGGTGTCGGGGGCCGAGCAGTTGAACGGCTCCGGCCCGAGCATGGAGCGCCCCATGATTTCCGCCAGTGGCGCGTATTCCAGGTTGGTCAGCCCGGCCCCCAGTTCGGACTCGGGCAGGAACAGGTTCCACAACCCTTCGGCCTGGGCCTTGAGCTTGAGCTCTTCCATGATGGCGGTCGGCTGCCAGCGGTCGCCTTCGGCAACCTGGCGCTCGAAAACCGCTTCAGCCGGATAAACATAGGCCTCCATGAACGCGGTGACGCGCTCACGCAGTTCCTGGACCTTGGGGGAATAGGCGAATTCCATGAGCAGCTCTACCTCTATGCAAACGGGTGTGGAGGGACTGGAATCGATGCTAGTTCAGCTACGAAAATTTACCTAGCCTATTCTCGGCGTGTATTAACATTCATCACCGATATATGATCGGCTGATTCTGCTGGCTTCCAAGCCGCCCCCTCACGTGCCCTAACAGCCCCTCGCCGAGGCCAACAACAAGAGTGCAGCGCCATGAATCTGAGCAAGGTCGACCTCAACCTCTTCATCGTTTTCGACGCGATCTACACCGAAGCCAACCTGACCCGCGCCGGCCAGATCGTCGGCATCACCCAGCCGGCGGTGTCCAACGCCCTGGCCCGCCTGCGCGAAACCTTCAATGACCCGCTGTTCGTCCGGACCGCCCAGGGCATGGTGCCGACTCCCATGGCGCAGAACATCATCGGGCCGGTGCGCAACGCCCTCTCGCTGCTGCGGGTCTCGGTCCAGGAGAGCCGGATCTTCAACCCCCTGCAGGCGGTAAAGACCTACCGCATCAGCATGACCGACCTGACCGAGGCGGTGATCCTGCCGCCGCTGTTCCAGCGCCTGCGGCGCCTGGCGCCGACGGTGGCGATCGAGAGCTTTCTCTCCAAGCGCCGGGAAACCACCAAGGAACTGGCGGCCGGGCGCCTGGATTTCGCCGTGGATGCACCGCTCAACACCGACCCCCAGGTGCGTCACGTCAAGCTCATGGAGGACCGCTATGTCTGCGCCATGCGCAAGGGCCATCCACTGGCGGGCAAGGAAAAATTCACCCTGGACGACTACCTGTCCCTGACCCATATCCATATTTCCAGCCGCCGCAGCGGCCTCGGCCATGTGGACCTGGCCCTGGGCAAGATGGGCATCCAGCGCAAGATCGCCCTGCGTTCCCAGCATTACTTGATGGCCTCCCTGGTCTTGCAACAGACCGACATGGTCATGACCGTGCCGGCGCGTTTTGCAAGACGCCACGACTTGCAGGCTTTCAACCTGCCGGTCAACGACGTGCCGCCAGTGGAAACCCATCTCTACTGGCACGAAAGCACCGACCAGGACCCGGCCAACCGCTGGATGCGCGAGCAGATGATCGAGCTGTGCCAGCAGGTCGCCGCCCACGAGAAAAAACTCGACCAGCAGGCAGTCTGAGCCCGAACCGCCGGCGGATCCGCTTCCGGGCCTGGCGGCCAGGAGCGGGTCGGCGATGCAAGGGCACTGCTTGACGTATACGTCAACCTACCTTTAGCTTAGCGCCACGTCCTCCCTTGAGCGTCTCCATGAGCAGTCAGACCTACAGTATTTCCGACCTCGCCCGCGAGCTCGACATCACCACCCGGGCCATTCGCTTCTATGAGGAGCAGGGCCTGCTGGCCCCTGAGCGTCGGGGCCAGGAGCGCATCTATTCGCCACGGGACAAGGTCAGCCTGAAACTGATCCTGCGGGGCAAGCGCATCGGCTTCTCCCTGGCCGAATGCCGCGAGCTGATCGAGCTCTACGACCCCTCCAGCGGCAACCTCAAGCAACTGCACAGCATGTTGGCGAAGATCGCCGAGCGTCGCGCACAGCTCGAACAGCAACTGCTGGACATCGAACAGATGAAACTGGAACTGGATACCGCCGAGGAGCGCTGCACCCAGGCGCTGCAACAGACCCTCCAGAGTCAGAACAACACCGCCCAATGACGCCAGCGACCATGCGGTGCGCAGCGCTCCCCGTCATCACTTGAGAGAAGGTGAACCCCATGTCCCTCCCCAGCCACGTACGCCTGGTCGAAGTCGGCCCCCGCGACGGCCTGCAGAACGAAGCCCAGCCCATCAGCGTCGACGACAAGGTGCGCCTGGTGGACGCCCTGACCGAGGCCGGCCTGGGCTATATAGAAGTCGGCAGTTTCGTCTCGCCCAAGTGGGTGCCGCAGATGGCCGGCTCGGCCGAAGTGTTCGCCCGCATCCAGCGCAAGCCGGGGGTGGTCTACGGCGCCCTGGCACCGAACCTGCGCGGTTTCGAGGATGCCCTGGCGGCCGGGGTCAAGGAAGTCGCGGTGTTCGCCGCCGCCTCGGAAGCCTTCTCCCAGCGCAACATCAATTGCTCCATCAGCGAGAGCCTGGAACGCTTCGCGCCGATCATGGAGGCCGCCCGGCAGCACGGCATCAGCGTGCGCGGCTATGTGTCCTGCGTGCTGGGCTGTCCGTATGAAGGATCGATCGCCCCCGGACAAGTGGCCCTGGTGGCCCGCGAGCTGTACGCCATGGGCTGCTACGAAGTGTCCCTGGGCGACACCATAGGTACCGGCACCGCCGGCGCTACCCGGCGGATGTTCGAGGCAGTGGCCGCAAATGTCCCACGGGACAAGCTGGCCGGGCACTTCCACGACACCTATGGCCAGGCTCTGGCCAATATCTATGCCAGCCTGCAAGAAGGCATCGCGGTATTCGACAGCTCCGTGGCCGGGCTGGGCGGCTGCCCCTATGCCAAGGGCGCCAGCGGTAACGTCGCCACCGAGGACGTGCTGTATCTGCTCGACGGCCTGGGGATCCACACCGGTATCGACATGGACCGCCTGATCGCCGCCGGTAACCGCATCAGCGAAGTGCTGGGCCGGGCCACCGGCTCGCGGGTGGCCAAGGCACGTAGCGCCGGCTGAGCAAAGTGTGCGCCGGTGTGTTACCGACCGCTCTGGAATGGGGCGGAAACGAGTAACACGGAAACAGTTTGTTGATTTTTTTGCGGAGCAGCTTGTCCTACAAAATGATCAAGCCATTGATTTTAAAGGGTTTTAAAAAGTTGGCACAGCTTCTGCTATCTCTATGGCATAACAAGAATAAAAAGCTGCAAACCTAATAAAAATAAGACGAAACGACTCTGACATAACAAGAACAACACGGCAGAGACGCAGCTAACAGATTTTTTTGGAGAAGGTGCACTGTGCGGGACGGCTTGCAAGAGCCATCCGCAATCGGTCAGAGAACAATAAAACTACCCTCGAGGTAGCTCCCGAACCGGTTGGATCGCCCTGGCGACACATTGGATCAGCGCTCAAAAAAATACGTTTGCTCTTGATCCCGGATGGGGATCGCCCAAAACAGCGGTAAAGGGCCACGGTCGACAAAAACAACAACAGGCCGCCCCTCAATAATAAAAAAGAGCATGCAACGACAAATTAAAGGGGAGCCTCGGCTCCCCTTTGTGCTTCCTGACTTTCGTGTTTTGCACCCTGCCCGCCCCAGCTGCGTGCACCGGGACCGATGCACGCCCCAAGACGATCAGCCCCTGCCCAGATGCTCGCGCAGTTCTTCGGTGCTGATTTCCCGCATGCGGAATTTCTGGATCTTGCCGGTGACGGTCATCGGGAACTCCTCGACGAACTTGAAGTAACGAGGCGTCTTGAAGTGCGCGATGCGCTCCTTGCACCAGGCCTGCAACTCCAGCTCGTTGGCCGTGTGTCCGGGATGGAACTTGATCCAGGCCACGATCTCCTCGCCATAACGGGCACATGGCACCCCCACCACCTGTACATCGGCCACCGCAGGATGAGTGAAGAAGAACTCCTCCAGCTCCCGCGGATAGATGTTCTCGCCACCGCGGATGATCATGTCCTTGTTGCGCCCGGCAATACGCACGTACCCCCGCTCGTCCATCGTCGCCAGGTCGCCGGTGTGCATCCAGCCCGCCGGGTCGATGGACTCGCGGGTACTTTCGGGATTGTTCCAGTAGCCGAGCATCACGCTATAGCCCCGGGTGCAGAGCTCGCCAATGGCGCCACGCGGCAACACATTGCCGGCCTCATCGATGATCTTGCTTTCCAGGTGCGGCTGGGTCCGCCCCACGGTGGTCACCCGCAGTTCCAGCTCGTCGTCCGGGCCGGTCTGCAGTGAAACCGGACTGGTCTCGGTCATGCCATAGGCGATCTGCACCTCGCTCATGTGCATCTCGCTGATCACCCGGCGCATCACTTCGATCGGACAGGTGGCGCCAGCCATGATCCCGGTGCGCAGGCTCGACAGGTCGAACTCGTGGCGCCGGGGCTGGTCGAGCATCGCGATGAACATGGTGGGCACGCCATACAGCGCGGTGGCCCGCTCCTTGGCCACGGCCCCCAGGGTCAGCAGCGGGTCGAAGGCATCGTTGGGATAGATCATGGTGCTGCCGTGGGTGATGCAACCCAGGTTGCCCATGACCATGCCGAAGCAGTGATACAAGGGCACCGGGATCACCAGCCGATCGGCGGCGGTGAGGCCCAGGCTTTCACCGACCATGTAGCCGTTGTTGAGAATGTTGTAGTGGCTCAGGGTCGCGCCCTTGGGGAAGCCGGTGGTGCCCGAGGTGTACTGGATATTCACTGGCTGATCGAAATCCAGGCTGTCCTGGCGGGCCTGCAATTGCTCGGCGCTGGCGCCGGCGGCCAGGTCGCCGAGCTGCGACCACGGCAGGAAGCCCGACGGTGGCCGGGCGTCCAGGCTGATCACCCCACGCAACTCCGGCAGCAGCTGGCTGTGCAACTGGCCAATGGACTGTTCGGCCAGCTCCGGCAGCAACCCCTGGAGCATGCCGTGGTAATCGGACGTCTTGAAGGCCCCGGCGCAGATCAGCCATTGGCAGCCGGACTGCTTGAGCACGTACTCCAGTTCGGCGGCGCGATAAGCCGGGTTGATGTTCACCAGGATCACGCCGATCTTGGCGCTGGCGAACTGGGCAATGCACCACTGGGCACAATTGGGGGCCCAGATCCCCAAGCGGTCGCCGGTCTTGAGCCCCAGGGCCAGCATGGCCCGGGCATGCAGGTCGACCGTCTCGCGTAGTTGCTGCCAGGTGTAGCGCAACTGCTGGTGGTGGACCACCAGTGCCTCGCCCTGGGGATGGGCGGCGACGGTGCTGTCGAAGGCCTGGCCAATGGTCTGCGCCAGCAAGGCGCGGTCTTGCGTGCCACGGGTATAGCTGCGATCCGGCTGGGAACCCGAGTGTTCCATGACGCCCCCTATTGTCTTTATTAGTGGGTGTTCAGGAGCCAGGCCGATGGCGCGAACAAGCCAGGCTCCAAGCGAAAGCCCGATTACTCTGGCGCAAGTTGACGTTTACGTAAAGGGCGATTGACAGCCATTCGACGCAGGTTTACGTTAACGTAAAGGTGAGAGCCAGGCCGCCTGCTCTCCGCGTCTCGTTCCCTCGACAAAAACAAATTTTGAAGGTGCCCCGCCATGAGTTACCCGACCCTGAACTTCGCCCTCGGTGAAACCATCGACATGCTGCGCCAACAGGTCCAGGCCTTCGTCAAGGCGGAGCTGGCGCCCCGGGCGGCACAGATCGACGCCGATAACCTGTTCCCTGCCGACATGTGGCGCAAGTTCGGCGACATGGGCCTGTTGGGCATCACCGTGCCGGAAGAATACGGCGGTGCCGGCCTGGGCTACCTGGCCCATGTGGTGGCCATGGAAGAAATCAGCCGCGGCTCGGCCTCGGTGGCCCTGTCCTACGGCGCCCACTCCAACCTGTGCGTCAACCAGATCAACCGCAACGGCAACCATGAGCAAAAGAGCAAGTACCTGCCCAAGTTGATCAGCGGCGAGCACATCGGCGCCCTGGCCATGAGCGAACCCAACGCCGGCTCCGACGTGGTGTCGATGAAGCTGCGCGCCGACAAGCGCGGCGACCGCTTCGTACTCAACGGCAGCAAGACCTGGATCACCAACGGCCCCGACGCCAACACCTATGTGATCTATGCCAAGACCGACCTGGAAAAGGGTCCCCACGGCATCACCGCGTTCATCGTCGAGCGTGACTGGAAAGGTTTCAGCCGCAGCAACAAGTTCGACAAGCTGGGCATGCGCGGCTCCAACACCTGCGAGTTGTTCTTCGATGACGTCGAAGTGCCGGAAGAGAACGTACTGGGTGCAGTCAACGGCGGCGTGCGGGTCCTGATGAGCGGCCTGGACTACGAGCGCGTGGTGCTCTCCGGCGGCCCGACCGGGATCATGCAGGCCTGCATGGACCTGGTGGTGCCCTACATCCACGACCGCAAGCAATTCGGCCAGAGCATCGGCGAGTTCCAGCTGATCCAGGGCAAGATCGCCGACATGTACACCCAGCTCAACGCCAGCCGCGCCTACCTGTACGCCGTGGCCCAGGCTTGCGAGCGTGGCGAGACCACCCGCAAGGATGCCGCCGGGGTGATCCTCTACTCCGCCGAACGTGCGACCCAGATGGCCCTGGATGCGATCCAGATCCTGGGTGGCAACGGCTACATCAACGAATTCCCGGCCGGCCGCCTGCTGCGCGACGCCAAGCTCTACGAGATCGGTGCCGGCACCAGCGAAATCCGCCGCATGCTGATCGGCCGCGAACTGTTCAACGAAACCCGCTGAAGCAGCTTCAAGCAGAAAGCTACAAGCAGCAAGACAAACAGCGATGCGCGCTTGCAGCCACAACACTGAACATTCTTGCAGCTTGAAGCTTGAGGCTTGATTCTGCGTGAGGAGTCATGATGATCCTGAAGTCACAGTTGAACACTAAATCACCAGAGTTCGCGCAGAACTGGAGCGCCATGGCGGCCCAGGTTGACGCCCTGCATACCTTGCTGGCCCAGGTCCAGCAAGGCGGCGGCGCCAAGGCCCAGGAACGCCATACCTCGCGCGGCAAGCTGCTGCCCCGCGAGCGGATCAACCGCCTGCTCGACCCGGGTTCGCCGTTCCTGGAGATCAGCCCGCTGGCGGCCTACGAGGTCTATGGCGAAGACGTGCCCGCCGCCGGGGTGATCGCCGGCATCGGCCGGGTGGAAGGCGTGGAGTGCATGATCGTGGCCAACGATGCCACGGTCAAAGGCGGCTCCTATTACCCGCTGACGGTGAAAAAGCACCTGCGCGCGCAGACCATCGCCCTGCAGAATCGCCTGCCGTGCATCTACCTGGTGGACTCCGGCGGCGCCAACCTGCCCCGCCAGGACGAAGTGTTCCCGGATCGCGAGCACTTCGGACGGATCTTCTTCAACCAGGCCAACATGAGCGCCCAGGGCATCCCGCAGATCGCCGTGGTCATGGGCTCCTGCACCGCCGGCGGCGCCTACGTACCGGCCATGGCCGACGAAGCGATCATGGTCCGCGAGCAAGCCACTATCTTCCTCGCCGGCCCGCCGCTGGTGAAGGCCGCCACCGGCGAGGTGGTGAGCGCCGAGGACCTGGGCGGTGCCGACGTGCACTGCAAGGTTTCCGGGGTGGCCGACCACTATGCCGAGAGCGATGAGCACGCCCTGGCCCTGGCGCGCCGTAGCGTGGCCAACCTCAACTGGCACAAGCAGGGCCAGTTGCAGCAACGCACGCCGATCGCCCCGCTGTATGCCCGGGATGAGCTGTATGGCGTGGTGCCGGCCGATCCCAAACAGCCGTTCGACGTGCGCGAAGTCATCGCGCGCCTGGTGGACGGTTCGTTGTTCGATGAATTCAAGGCGCTGTTCGGCACCACCCTGGTATGCGGCTTCGCCCACCTGCACGGCTACCCGGTGGCGATCCTGGCCAACAACGGCATCCTGTTCGCCGAGGCGGCGCAAAAAGGCGCCCACTTCATCGAACTGGCGTGCCAGCGCGGCATCCCGTTGCTGTTCCTGCAGAACATCACCGGCTTCATGGTGGGGCAGAAATACGAGGCCGGCGGCATCGCCAAGCATGGCGCCAAGCTGGTGACGGCGGTGGCGTGCGCCCAGGTGCCGAAATTCACCGTGATCATCGGGGGCAGCTTCGGTGCCGGTAACTACGGCATGTGCGGCCGCGCCTACGATCCACGCTTCTTGTGGATGTGGCCCAACGCGCGGATTGGCGTGATGGGTGCCGAGCAGGCCGCCGGCGTGCTGGTACAGGTCAAGCGCGAGCAGGCGGAACGCAGCGGACAGGGGTTCGACGCGACCCAGGAAGCCCAGATCAAGCAACCGATCCTCGACCAGTACGAGCACCAGGGACACCCCTACTACTCCAGCGCACGGCTGTGGGACGACGGCGTCATCGACCCGGCGCAGACCCGCGAGGTGCTGGCCCTGGCGTTGTCCGCATCCCTCAACGCCCCTATCGAACAGAGCCGTTTCGGCGTGTTCCGCATGTAATCCTGCGCGAGAAGATCATGAGCGATTTCAATACCCTGGAACTGCTGCGCGACCCTCGTGGCTTCGCCACCTTGTGGCTCAGCCGTGAAGAAAAGAACAACGCCTTCAACGCCGAGATGATCCGCGAGCTGATCCTGGCCCTGGACCAGGTGCAAGGCGACCCCAACCTGCGCTTCTTGCTGTTGCGCGGTCGTGGCCGGCATTTCAGCGCCGGCGCCGACCTGGCCTGGATGCAGCAGTCGGCTGAGCTGGACTACAACACCAACCTCGACGACGCCCGGGAACTGGCGGAGTTGATGTACAACCTGGCCAAGCTGAAGATCCCGACCCTGGCGGTGGTGCAAGGCGCGGCCTTCGGCGGTGCCCTGGGCCTGATCAGCTGCTGCGACATGGCCATCGCCAGCGACGACGCACAATTCTGTTTGTCGGAAGTGCGCATTGGCCTGGCCCCGGCGGTGATCAGCCCGTTCGTGGTCCAGGCCATCGGCGAACGCGCTGCCCGGCGCTATGCCTTGACCGCCGAGCGCTTCGACGGTCCGCGTGCGCGGGACATCGGCCTGCTGGCCGAGAGCTACCCGGCGGCGGAGCTGGAACAGCACGTCACCCGCTGGATCGACAACCTGCTGCTCAACAGCCCCCAGGCCATGCGTGCCAGCAAGGACCTGTTGCGCGAAGTGGGCAACGGCGCCCTGACCACCGCCCTGCGCCGCTACTGCGAAAATGCAATCGCGCGGATCCGCGTCAGTCCCGAAGGGCAGGAAGGCCTGCGGGCGTTCCTGGAAAAACGCCCACCCAGCTGGCAGACCGAGACCACGACCAAGGAGTCCCGCTGATGAGCGCGCCGATCCTAGATACCCTGCTGGTGGCCAACCGCGGCGAGATCGCCTACCGCGTGATGCGCACCGCCAAGGCCCTGGGCCTGACCACCGTGGCCGTGCACAGCGCCACCGACCGCGATGCCCGCCACAGCCGTGAAGCGGATATCCGCGTGGACCTGGGCGGCAGCAAGGCCAGCGAAAGCTACCTGCAGATCGACAAGCTGATCGCCGCCGCCAAGGCCAGCGGCGCCCAGGCCATCCACCCCGGTTATGGCTTTCTTTCCGAGAACGCCGGTTTCGCCCGGGCCATCGAGGCCGCCGGGCTGATCTTCCTCGGCCCACCGGCTTCGGCCATCGACGCCATGGGCAGCAAGTCGGCGGCCAAGGCCCTGATGGAAACCGCCGGTGTACCGCTGGTGCCGGGCTACCACGGCGAGGCCCAGGACCTGGAAACCTTCCGCAGCGCCGCCGAGCGCATCGGCTATCCGGTGCTGCTCAAGGCCACCGCCGGTGGCGGCGGCAAGGGCATGAAGGTGGTGGAGGACGTCAGCCAGCTGGCCGAAGCACTGGCCTCGGCCCAGCGTGAAGCACAGTCGTCGTTCGGCGATTCGCGGATGCTGGTGGAAAAATACCTGCTCAAGCCACGGCACGTGGAGATCCAGGTCTTTGCCGACCAGCACGGCAACTGCCTGTACCTCAACGAGCGCGACTGCTCGATCCAGCGCCGCCACCAGAAAGTGGTGGAAGAAGCCCCGGCTCCCGGCTTGAGCGCCGAGCTGCGCAAGGCCATGGGCGAAGCCGCGGTACGGGCGGCCCAGGCCATCGGCTACGTCGGCGCCGGCACCGTGGAATTCCTGCTCGACGCCCGCGGTGAATTCTTCTTCATGGAGATGAACACCCGCCTGCAGGTGGAACACCCGGTCACCGAAGCCATCACCGGCCTGGACCTGGTGGCCTGGCAGATCCGCGTGGCCCGTGGCGAAACCCTGCCCATGACCCAGGACCAGGTACCCCTGCTGGGCCATGCCATCGAAGTGCGTCTGTACGCCGAGGACCCGGGCAACGACTTCCTGCCGGCCACCGGCCGCCTGGAGCTGTATCGTGAGTCCGCCAGTGGCCCTGGCCGGCGCGTGGACAGCGGCGTCGAGGAAGGCGACAGCGTATCGCCGTTCTACGACCCGATGCTGGGCAAGCTGATCGCCTGGGGCGAGGACCGCGAACAGGCTCGCCAGCGCCTGCTGAGCATGCTCGATGAGTTCGCCATCGGCGGCCTGAAGACCAACCTGGCGTTCCTGCGCCGGATCATCGCCCACCCGGCCTTCGCCGAGGCCCAACTGGATACCGGCTTCATTCCACGCTACCAGGAGCAACTGCTGCCGGCGGCCCGCGAGCTGGACGAGGACTTCTGGCAGGCGGCGGCCCAGGCCTACAGCCAGAGCCTGGCGCGGCGCGAGCGCCAGGACGATCCGCATTCGCCCTGGGCGGCGGTCGATGGCTGGCGCAGCGGCTTGCCGGCGCAGGTCGCCCTGCACCTGAGCGCCGACGGCCAGGACCGGGCCATCAGCCTGCAGACCCTTGGCGTCGACTACCGCTTGCAGGGTGAACGCCTGCTGGTGGAGCGCCAAGGCGTGCGCCGCGAGCACCGGGCCATCCGTCGTGGCGACACCCTCTACCTGCACTGGCAGGGCGAGATGCACAGCGTCACGGCCTACGACCCGATCGCCGCGGCCGACGCCAGCCACAGCCAGCACGGCGGCCTCACTGCCCCCATGAACGGCAGCATTGTCCGGGTCCTGGTGGACGCCGGGCAAAGCGTCGAAGCCGGCGCGCAACTGGTGGTGCTCGAGGCCATGAAGATGGAACACAGCATCCGCGCGCCCCACGCCGGTATCGTCAAGGCGCTGTATTGCCAGGAAGGCGAGATGGTCAGCGAAGGCAGTGCGCTGGTTGAGCTGGAACAGCCAGCCTGATGAGCAAGGCCCGCCGCCAGGCGGGCTGCGTGAGCGCCGCGGCCCACACCGCAGCCATGGACTAGCCCAGGATGCAAAAAGCCCCTTCCTGAAACCAGGAAGGGGCTTTGTCGACTGAGGGCGCCTGCGTCTTCAGAACTTCGCGGTCGCTTGCACCACCACGCCGATGATCCGGCAATCGTCGTTGTAGAGCATCTTCGGGTATGTGGGATTGAGAGGCGCCAGGTAACGCTGGCCGCCCTCCTGCACCAACTTGCGAAAGAGCGCCTCGGCGCTGCCGGGACACTGCACGACCACCAGCTTGCCGGGCTCGGCCGCAATGGCCGGGTCCACCAGGATCAACATGCCCTGGCTGATGCTCATGCCAGTGGGCGCGATCATCGCGTCACCCACCACCCTCAACCAGAACGCCGCGCCCTGGGCCTGGTAGTCGGACAACTCGTAGCGCTCAGGCACATAGCTCGGCTGGCCATCCTCACGGACTTCGCCGGCGCTGCGCCAATCACTGACCGGATAACGGAAGTACGGGTTGTACCTATCCACCAGCGAAGGTTCCTGCTCCAGGGGCTCGCCATCGTCGTTGACCAAGGGTTTTTCACGGACCACCAGCACCACTTCGAGAAAGCCCATGCCGATCTCTTCCAGCACCCGGTTCATGTCTTCGATCTTGGGCTGGCGCCGCTTGCTCAACCAATGGCCAATGCCGCCCTGGGACATGCCCAGGCGCTCGGCGAGCTTCTCCTGCGTGACCTTGCGGCCTTTCATGTTGGCCTTGACCAACTCGATCCATTTATCCATGGGCGGAACAATACGTTGTGTATTTTCCGCCTCAACACACAAGTTGTAGTATTTGAAATGGCGTCACAATTACAATAAGTATTAATCTGTGCCTGCCCCCTCTTTTCATTTTCTCAAGACAAGGCAGAACCCATGAACACAAGCAGCAAGGACGTGCCGGAACTCGATACAGAGGCCTCATTCAGCTCACTTACGGGCAAGCATGCAATGCGACGAGCGATGGACCACCCTATGGAGCCACCCCACGGCAGCATCGGCAAGGAGGAGAAATTCTTCGAGATAAGAAGCAGCCTCAGCAGCGAGGAAGCCATGATCCATGCCTCCGACCTGCTGCGCTGCGCGGCCGCCACCGCCTACGGCGCGGCCGACAACCTGCATGGGCCCAATCGGGACCTGGCGTTCTCGGTGGTGCATATGATCGACCTGGCCAAGGCCCTGGTGGACAAGTCCCTGGAAGGCCAACGGCATGAAATCGCCTGAAATGCAGACACCCCGCCAGCCCGAAACGGGTGCAGGGGAATCCAGGGTGAAAAAATTCGAGCAGGCAGGGAAAAACGTTTGACTTGCAAATGATAATGATTATTATTGCAAGCAGCTGATCGCGAGA
>NZ_JBJJLO010000090.1:0-28077 GCF_046230915.1 Pseudomonas sp. KCJK8993 | reverse complement strand
AGGTGCTTCGTGTAGCCGCTGCCGCAGGCTGCGCCCGGGCGCGCAGCGGCCGTTTCTGGATTGGCCACCCGATCCCCCTGAAGGTCCTGCGGACCTTGGCGCAACTGCGCAGGCTCGACAGCGGCCACAGGAATGGGTGGCTACGGCGATGCAATCTGCTAATTTCCGTGGGTGATTTTTTCGACCGTAGCCTGTGGAATCCAACATGACGACACCTTCATCCTCGGCCGGGCGCCTGCCCGAGCCCCAAGCTGTCTGCAGCCCCATTACCCGCAGCGCGATCTTCATCGTCGCCACCCTGGCGCCCGGTGCCGAAGCGGCGCAAACCCTGCGCCAGTGGTGCGCCGATGTCGCCGGGCGCGTGCGCTCGGTGGGCAAGCGGGTACCGGCGGGCAACCTGACCTGCGTCTGTGGTTTCGGCTCCGTCGCCTGGGACCGGCTGTTCGGCGGGCCGCGCCCGGCCGCGCTGCATCCGTTTCGTGAAGTGGGGGTAGCGGGGCGGCTGGCACCGTCCACCCCGGGCGATCTGCTGCTGCATATCCGCGCCGAACAGATGGACCTGTGCTTCGAACTCGCCACCCAGTTGCTCAAGCCGTTGGGCGCTGCGATCGAAGTGGTGGACGAAGTCCAGGGCTTTCGCTACTTCGACATGCGCAGCATGGTGGGTTTCGTCGACGGCACCGAGAATCCGGTGGGCCGCGAAGCCGTGGACTTCACCCTGATGGGCGACGAGGACCCGCAGTTCGCCAATGGCAGCTACGTCCTGGTGCAGAAGTACCTGCACAACATGAGCGCCTGGAACGAACTGACCGTGGAGGCCCAGGAACGCATCATCGGCCGGACCAAGCTGGACGACATCGAGCTGGCCGACGGGGTCAAGCCCAGCTGTTCCCACAGCTCCCTGACCACCCTCGAGGAGAACGGCGAAGAGGTGAAGATCCTGCGCGACAACATGCCGTTCGGACGACCGGGGGCCGGGGAGTTCGGCACCTACTTCATCGGCTACGCGCGCTCGCCGCAGCCGGTGGAGCAGATGCTGGAAAACATGTTCGTCGGGCGGCCGGCGGGCAACTACGATCGCCTGCTGGACTACAGCACGGCGGTGACCGGCGGCTTGTTCTTCGTGCCTTCGGCCGAGCTGCTCGAAGCCTTGGCCGAGCGCGAGCCAACGCCCCTCTGAACCCACACGCCCCCGCCACGCCAGTGCGTGCCGGGGGCGTGCTGGTAATGGGCCGCAATCAGTGGCTGCGCATGCCCGCGGCTTGCATCAGCAGCCGCAACAACCCGGCCACCAGCCCCAGGCTGACCACGCTGGCCAACCAGATGCCGACCAGCCACAACAGTTGCCGCCACCCCGGAACGGGGCGTGTGACCTGGGGCTTATCCATGGGCCAGCTCCAGGACCAGGGCCGTGGTGCAGGCCAGTGTCAGCATCGCGCCCAGGTACAGCAGGCTCAGGTGTGCCACCTGGCGGTGCAAGGGCAGGCGGGCCAGGGTTTCGTGCAGTGTTGGGTGCTCAGTGGTAGCCATCGCCGATCCTCACTTTGCCGCGGAACACGTAGTAGCTCCAGCAGGTGTACATCAGGATGATCGGCAGGATGAACAGCGTGCCGATCAGGATGAACAACTGGCTGGTCAGGGGCGAGGCCGCTTCCCACAGGCTGATGGACGGCGGCACGATGTTCGGCCAGATACTGAAGGCCAGGCCGATGTAGCCCAGGAACACCAGCACCAGGGTGAACACGAACGGCCAGTGCGAATGATGCTGGCGCAAGGTTCCGAGCAAGCCCCAGAACGCCAGCAGGCCCAGCACCAGCAGCGCGCCGAAGATCACGAGATGGGCGTGGCCGAACCAGCGGGTGGCGATCTCCGGATGCAGCATGGGCGTCCACACGCACAGCACCGCGACCACCGCCGTCAGGGCGAACGCCAGGGGCCGGGTGTAGTGGCGCATGCGTGCTTCGAGCATGCCTTCGGTCTTGACCAGCAGCCAGGTGCTGCCCAGCAGGGCATAGGCCACCACCAGGCCCAGGCCGCAGAACAGCGGGAAGGGCGCCAGCCAGTCCAGGGCGCCGCCGGCGAACTGGCGATCGACCACCGGGATGCCGCTGATATAGGCGCCGATCACGATGCCCTGGCACAGGGTCGCCAGCAGCGAGCCGCCGATGAAGGCCAGGTCCCAGATATGCCGCTTCTCGGGGCTGGCCTTGAAGCGGAACTCGAAGGCCACGCCACGGAAGATCAGCCCCGCCAGCATGAACACCAGCGGCAGGTACAACGCCTCGAGGATCACCGAATAGGCCAGCGGGAAGGCGCCGTACAGCGCCGCGCCGCCGAGCACCAGCCAGGTCTCGTTACCGTCCCAGACCGGGGCCACGGTGTTCATCATCACGTCCCGTTCCCGGGCATCGGGGATCAGCGGGAAGAGAATGCCGAGCCCCAGGTCGAAGCCGTCCATGATCACGTACATCATCACCCCGAAGGCAATGATGACGCCCCAGATCAACGATAGATCTATGCCTTGAATAGCCATGATCGTTTCCCTTGTTTCAGTTGTGGTGATCGCCGGACGCGAACGTCTCGGAGATGGCGGACAGTGGACGACGCGGGGTCGGTTCCTGGGCCGGCGTGGCTTCGGGCAGGTGCTCGTGGTGGGGCTGCGGGCCCTTGCGCACCAGCTTCATCATGTAGCCGATGCCCACGGCGAATACCGAGAAGTAGATCAGCACGAACAACGCCAGGGACACGCTCAGCTGCATCACGCTGTGGTTGGACGCGGCATCGCTGGTACGCAGCAGGCCGTAGACCACCCAGGGCTGGCGACCGACTTCGGTGGTGATCCAGCCCGCCAGCATGGCGATGAGCCCGGTGGGGCCCATCAGCAGGACCAGGCGCAGGAACCAGCGATTGCGGTACAGCGCGCCGCCGCGCCGCAGCAGCAGGCCCAGCACCCCGGTGAGGATCATCAGCATGCCGAGCCCGGCCATGATGCGGAAACTGAAGAACACGATGGCCGAGTTGGGTCGGTCTTCCTTGGGGAAGCTCTTGAGCGCAGGGATCTGCTTGTCCAGGCTGTGGGTCAGGATCAGGCTGCCCAGGTACGGCACCTCCAGGGCGTAGTCGGTCTTTTCGCTGTCCATGTTGGGCAGGCCGAACAGCACCAGGGGCGAGGGCTCGTCACCGTGGTTTTCCCAGTGCCCTTCGATGGCGGCGATCTTCGCCGGCTGGTGTTCCAGGGTGTTGAGGCCGTGGGCATCGCCGACCACCGCCTGGATCGGCGCGACGATCAGCGCCATCCACAGCGCCATCGACAGCATCTTGCGCACCGGCGGCGTGTCGTTGCCGCGCAGCAGGTGCCAGGCGCCGGAGGCCCCGACGAAGAACGCCGTGGCGACGAACGCGGCGATGGCTATGTGCGCCAGGCGGAAGGGGAACGACGGGTTGAAGACGATCGCCAGCCAGTCCATGGGCATGATCCGCCCATCGACGATGGAGAAGCCCTGGGGCGTCTGCATCCAGCTGTTGGACGCCAGGATCCAGAAGGTCGAGATCAGGGTGCCGATGGCCACCATCACCGTGGAGAAGAAGTGCAGCCCGCGGCCGACCCGGTTCCAGCCGAACAGCATGACCCCGAGGAAACCCGCCTCGAGGAAGAACGCGGTGAGTACCTCGTAGGTCAGCAGGGGGCCGGTGATGCTGCCGGCGAAGTCCGAGAAACGACTCCAGTTGGTGCCGAACTCATAGGCCATGACCAGTCCGGAGACCACGCCCATGCCGAAGTTGACGGCGAAGATCTTCGACCAGAAGTGATACAGGTCCTTGTAGGTGTTGTTGTGGGTCTTGAGCCAAAGCCCTTCGAGCACGGCCAGGAAACTGGCCAGGCCGATGGTGATGGCCGGGAAGATGATGTGGAACGAGACCGTGAACGCGAACTGGATGCGCGCCAGGTCCAGTGCCTGTAGATCAAACATGACGATACCCTCGTAAAGGCTGGATGCCGTGCAGCCGCCGCCCGTTCGCCGCGAACCGCAAGGGTTCGCGCTACGGGGGCGGGGGCTGCCAGTGGAGGCCGGGGCGCCGGGCCCGGTCAGACGCCGACGGACTGGATCAGGTTGCTGGCCTGGGCCGCCTCCAGGCGGATGGCGATGAACTTGGAAGTCGGCGTATAGGTGCGGTCGCCGTAGCTCTCCAGTGGCACCAGGGGGTTGGTCTCCGGGTAGTAGGCGGCAGCCTGGCCGGCGGGGATGTCATAGGCGATCAGGGTGAAGCCGCTGACCCGGCGCTCGCGGCCGTCTTCCCACAGGGACACGATGTCCACCTTCTGCCCCGGCTCGTAGCCCAGCTTGCGGATGTCCTGTTCGTTGGCGAACAGCACCTCGCGCATGCCGTAGACCCCGCGATAGCGATCGTCCAGGCCGTACAGCGTGGTGTTGTACTGGTCGTGGGAACGCATGGTCTGCAGGATCAGTTGCGGTTGCTCCTTGAGCTTGCGCACCCCGGGGTTGACCAGGTCCGCGGGCAGTTCGCTGGGGGTGAACTGCGCCTTGCCGGTGGCGGTGTTCCAGCGCCGGTCGGCCGCATCGTTGCCCAGGTGGAAGCCGCCGGGGTTGAGCAGCTTGAGGTTGAAGTCGCTGAAGCCCGGGATGGTATCGGCGATCAGGTCGCGGATGCGCCCGTAGTCTTCGATCACCCACAGCCAGTCGATGGGACGCGGGCCCAGGGTGGCGTTGGCGATGCCGGCGATGATCGCCGGTTCCGAGCGCAGGTGCGCCGACTTGGGCCGCAGTTGGCCATGGGAGATGTGCACCATGCTGAAGGTGTCCTCCACGGTGACGCCCTGGGGACCGTTGGCCTGGATATCGATATCGGTACGGCCCAGGCACGGCAGGATCAGCGCCTCGCGACCGGTCACCAGGTGGCTGCGGTTGAGCTTGGTGGAGATGTGCACGGTGAGCTCGCAGTTGCGCAGGGCGGCGTGGGTGCGCGGGGTGTCCGGGGTCGCCTGGGCGAAGTTGCCGCCCAGGCCGATGAACACCTTGGCCTTGCCCTGTTCCATGGCCGAGATCGCCATCACCGTGTTGTGGCCGTGCTCCCGTGGCGGCTTGAAGCCGAAGCGCGCTTGCAGGGCGTCCAGCAACTCGGTAGGCGCCAGTTCGTTGATGCCCATGGTGCGGTCGCCCTGCACGTTGCTGTGGCCGCGCACCGGCGACAGCCCGGCGCCCGGGCGGCCGATGTTGCCGCGCAGCAACAGCACGTTGATCACTTCCTGGATGGTCGGCACCGAGTGGGTGTGCTGGGTCAGGCCCATGGCCCAGCACATGATCACGCGCTTGGCCTTGCGATACATGCGGGCGGCCAGTTCGATATCGGCCAGGGACAGGCCGGACTGCTCGACGATGTGGCTCCAGGACGTGGCGTCGACCTCGGCCAGGTAGCTGTCCAGGCCCGAGGTGTGTTCGGCGATGAAGGCCCGGTCGAACACCGCTTCGCCATTGCTGGCCAGGGCTTCACGCTCCCAGCGCAAGAGGAACTTGGCGATGCCGCGAAAGGCCGCCATGTCGCCGCCCAGGGCCGGACGGAAATAGGCCGAGGAGGTGGGTTCGGAGCCGTTGGTGAGCATCTCCAGCGGGTGCTGCGGATGCTGGAAGCGTTCCAGGCCACGCTCCTTGAGCGGGTTGAAGCAGATCACCTGGGCGCCGCGCTTGACCGCCTCGCGCAGCGGTTCGAGCATCCGCGGATGGTTGGTGCCGGGGTTCTGGCCGATGACGAAGATCGCATCGGCCTGCTCCAGGTCGTGGAACACCACGGTGCCCTTGCCCACCCCGACGCTCTCGAACATGCCCACGGCGCTGGCTTCATGGCACATGTTCGAGCAGTCGGGGAAGTTGTTGGTGCCGTAGGCGCGCACGAACAGCTGGTAGAGGTAGGCGGCTTCGTTGCTGGCCCGGCCCGAGGTGTAGAACTCGGCCTGGTTCGGCGAGTCCAGGCCCTTGAGGTGGCTGGCGATCAGGTCGAAGGCCTCGTCCCAGGTGGTTTCCACATAGCGGTCCTGGGTGGCGTCGTAGCGCATCGGATGGGTCAGGCGGCCCTGGTATTCGAGCCAGTAGTCGCTCTGCGCGGCCAGGGCCGAGACCGTGTACTTATTGAAGAATGCCGGGTTCACCAGGCGCCCGGTGGCTTCCCAGTTGACCGCCTTGGCGCCGTTCTCGCAGAACTTGACCATGCCGTTTTCCGGCGACTCGCCCCAGGCGCAGCCCGGGCAGTCGAAACCGCCGTTCTGGTTGGTCTTGAGCATGGCGCGGATGTTCTTGAAGGCGTTCTCGCTGCCCAGCCAGTTGCGGGTCACCGCCATCAGTGCCCCCCAACCGGCGGCCGCGCCCTTGTAGGGTTTGTATCGATCAACTTCGCTCATGATATTTCTCCAATGCATCGCACGCAGGGAACCGCCCGACATTCAATGGATGTCGATGGTTTCTGACTGCTCAGGCTAAATGCGATTTTGCTGGGACTGGTTATAAGCCCCGTTGTGTTTGTTTGCGTGGAGTAACTTTCGCGGCCTTTTTCGGGCCACGAATAAAGCCTATTCGGCGTCCGTGCAGGCTGTCTAATCGCAATTAATGACCAACTGATCGAGAACCTCTATCGGGGTATTAATTCTTTTGAAAACAATAGGTTGAATTGATTTATCCGACAGCTTTGCGCTTGATAGATGTTTTTGATCAACCAGTTGTTAATAGCGATTGGACGGACTTTTGAATGGCTCTTAATCTTGCCGCCAATCACTCGCGACAAGCGCGGCTGCACTGTCGGAGTTCAACTAATATTCAATGAGTTCGCATCGGCGACAGAGGCGGTGATGGCAGATCAAGTATTGGTGGATGGCTTTGCTCGCCGGGTCGACTATCTGCGCATGTCGGTGACCGACCGTTGCGATTTTCGTTGCGTGTATTGCATGGCCGAGGACATGCAGTTCCTGCCGCGCCAGCGCATCCTGACCCTGGAAGAGCTGTACCAGCTGGCCGAGCGTTTCGTCGCCCTGGGCACCCGCAAGATCCGCCTGACCGGTGGCGAGCCGCTGGTGCGTTCCGGGGTGGTCGAGCTGTGCCGGCGCATTGCGCG
The DNA here is from genome assembly GCF_046230915.1 of Pseudomonas sp. KCJK8993. Classification (NCBI taxonomy): domain Bacteria; kingdom Pseudomonadati; phylum Pseudomonadota; class Gammaproteobacteria; order Pseudomonadales; family Pseudomonadaceae; genus Pseudomonas; species Pseudomonas sp. KCJK8993. Next base: position 20,958 of record NZ_JBJJLO010000090.1, on the reverse strand, counting down.
GCTGCCGGGCCTGCGCGAGCTGTGCATGACCACCAACGGCTCGCAACTGGGCAAGCTGGCCGCGCCCTTGTTCGATGCCGGGGTCAAGCGCCTGAACATCAGCCTGGACAGCCTCGACCCGCAGCTGTTCCGCCAACTGACCCGCACCGGCGAGCTGTCCCAGGTGCTGGCCGGGATCGATGCGGCGAACGCCGCTGGTTTTACCCGCACCAAACTCAACTGCGTGGTGATGAAGGGGCGCAACGACCAGCAGGTCAACGACCTGGTGGCCTTCGCCATCGACCATGGCCTGGACATCTCCTTCATCGAGGAGATGCCCCTGGGCGCCATCAGCGAACACAGCCGCAGCGATGCCTTCTTTTCCAGCGCCCAGGTGCGCGAGCGGATCGCCGAGCGCTACACCCTGATGGAGTCGGCGGAATCGACCCAGGGGCCGTCGCGCTACTGGCGCCTGGCCGAGGCACCGCAGATCCGCCTGGGCTTCATCTCTCCCCACAGCCACAACTTCTGCGGCACCTGCAACCGCGTGCGGCTGACCGTGGAAGGGCGCTTGCTGCTGTGCCTGGGCAACGAACACTCGATGGACCTCAAGGCCGTGCTGCGTGCCCACCCGGGCGATACCCAGCGCCTGGAACAGGCCATCGTCGAGGCCATGAAGCTCAAGCCCTATCGCCATCACTTCGAGCTCAACGATGAGGTGCAGGTGGTGCGCTTCATGAACATGACCGGCGGCTGACCGGCCCCATCCCTTGCTTGCCCGAATCGTCCAGAGGCCGTCCTTCGATGATCGTCAGATCCAAACCCAACCTGCTCGGCGTGCTGTTTTCGCTCAAGGGCTCGATCGCCAAGCGCATCGCCCTGCGCAGCCTGCTGGTGACCCTGCTGGCCGCCGCCATCGTGTTGATCGAGACCCTGCAGCCGGCGTTCTTTTCCAAGGTCAACGCCACGCCCTTCACCTTGCTCGGGCTGTCGCTGTCGATCTTCATGAGCTTTCGCAACAACGCCTGCTATGACCGCTGGTACGAGGCGCGCAAGGCCCTGGGCAGTATCGTTACGGACGTGCGTTCGCTGATCCGCGAGACCCAGGTGATCGACGATGCCCAGGCGCGCGGCGCGATCCTGCGCAACCTGTGCGGGTTCGCCCATGCCCTCAAGGCCCGGCTGCGCCAGGAGGACGAGCTGGGGGCCGCGGGCACCTGGCTCAGCCAGCTGCCGCCGGCGGCGACCCCGAACGTTAGTGACAACGTGCTGCGCCTGGTCTCGCGCCAGTGTTCGGGCCTGGCCGAATCGGGCCGCCTTGGCGAGTGGCGCTACATGCTGATCGCCAACCTGCTGGCGGGCATGACCACGGCGCAGACCACCTGCGAGCGGATCAAGGCCACGCCGTTGCCGTTTCCCTACACCTTGCTGCTGCACCGCACCAGCTACATGTTCTGCATCCTGCTGCCCTTTGCCATGGCCGAGCCCCTGGGCTGGCTGACACCGATCTTCACCGCCATCGTCAGCTACACCTTCTTCGGCCTGGACGCCATCGGCGACGAGCTGGAAGACCCTTTCGGTCGTGACGAGAACGACCTGCCCCTGGACGCCATCGTGCGCAACATCGAGCGCGAGATCCTCGATGCCCTGGGGGTCACCGAACTGCCGCCGGTACTCGAGCCGGTGGACTACGTCCTGAGCTGACCCACCCGGGTCGCCGGGCTTTCCCTTGCCTGAGGTTGAACATGAACGACGCTGTCGCCAGTCCCGCGTTGACCCACTTGGATGCCCAGGGTCGGGCCAACATGGTGGATGTCACCGCCAAGCCCGCCACCGACCGTGAGGCCCTGGCCGAGGCCTGGGTGCGGATGCACCCGGCCACCCTGCAATTGCTGGAGGACAACGGCCATCCCAAGGGCGACGTATTCGCCGTGGCCCGGATCGCCGGGATCATGGCGGCGAAGAAGACCCATGAGCTGATCCCCCTGTGCCACCCCTTGCTGCTCACCCAGGTCAGCGTCGAGCTCGCCGCCGTGGCGCCGGACCGGGTGCGAATCACCACCCGTTGCCGGCTCAACGGTGCCACCGGGGTCGAGCTGGAAGCGATGACCGCTGCCAGCGTCGCCGCCCTGACTGTCTACGACATGTGCAAGGCGGTGGATCGCGGCATGGTCATCGAGGGCGTGCGGCTACTGGAGAAGCACGGCGGCAAATCCGGTTCATTCATCGCAGGAGAACAGCCATGATCCTCATCCACTACTTTGCCCGCTACCGCGAACAGCTGGGCAGCGGCGGCGAGAAGCTGGCGCTGCATGCCGAGCTGCGCACGGTTGGCGATGTGCGCCGGTTGCTCATGGCCCGGGACGAGAACTGGGCCCGGGTCCTGGGGGAAAACAGCCTGATGTGCGCGCTGAACCAGGACCTGTGCAAGCTCGACGCGCCCATCGAGGACTTCGACGAGATCGCCTTCTTTCCGCAAGTGACGGGGGGCTGAGGCATGGGTGTCCAGGTCCAGCAACAGGCCTTCAGCCTCGATGCCTTGAACACTGCCCTGCAGGCCGGCGATCCGGCCGTGGGGGCGGTGGTGACCTTCGTCGGCTACGTGCGCGACCTGAACCTGGGGCAGGCGGTGCAGAGCCTGTTCCTCGAGCATTACCCGGGCATGACCGAGCGCTCCTTGCAGGACATCGTGGCACAGGCCGAGCAGCGCTGGCCGCTGCTGCGGGTCGAGCTGGTGCATCGGGTCGGGCTGCTGCGGGTCGGCGAGCCGATCGTCTTCGTCGGCGTGGCCAGCGCCCATCGCCAGGCCGCCTTCGAGGCCTGTGACTTCATCATGGATTACCTGAAGACCCGCGCGCCGTTCTGGAAGCGCGAAGTCACCGACAGCGGCGAACATTGGGTCGAAGGCCGTGCGAGCGACCAGCAGGCCGCCAGCCGCTGGCAGCAACCCTGAGCACCTGCGGTAGATCTGGAACCGACTCTGGGTGGCGAGGGCGCTCGCTGCCGCTCGGCAGCGCAGGCCGTAGACCCGAACCCTCGCTATACCTGATCGAGCGCCTGCCCAAGCGGATGGCCAGGCTGCGCCTTGCAGCGCGAGTAACTTCCCGCGCCACAGAAATGCCGTGCGGTCACACCGGGCTGTAGATCCGTGGCGGGCTGCGGTGGGGGACGTGGATCAGGTTGAGGTGGTGCTTGTTGGCCCACTGCACGGTCAGGGCGGTGGGCGCCGAGAGGCTGACCAGGGTGCCCAGGCGTGCCCGCACGGCCTTGTGGATCAGCTCCAGGCTGCAGCGGCTGGTGACCACGGTAAAGCCCAGGCGTGTATCGATCCCGGCGTGGAGCAGGGCGCCGATCAGCTTGTCCAGGGCGTTATGGCGACCGATGTCTTCCTGGCACAGGCGCACCTCTCCCTGTTCATCGAAGTACAGCGCCGCATGCAGGGCGCCGCTGCTGCGGGCCATGAGCTGGGCCTGCTCGATGCGCTCGCGCAGGCCCTGCAGGTGCTCCACCGGCGGCAGTGGCGTCGGTTCCAGCACCTGGAGCTGCGGCAGGGCCTGCTCCAGGGCTTCGACCCCGCACAAGCCGCAGCCGCTGGTCCCGGCCAGTTGCCGGCGATGGTCCTTGAGGGCCCAGAAGGCCCGGCTGGAAATCTGCACGTCGGCCTGGCAGGCCTGGGGGAAATGGCTCAGGCGGATGTCGTAGATCTCGTCCAGGCCGGTGACGATATCGTTGGTGATGCTGAAGCCACGGATGAAATCCTCCAGGTTGCCCGGAGACACCATCATCACTGCCTGGCTCAGGCCGTTGTAAGTGATGGCCAGGGCGGTCTCGGCGGCCAGGGGCGCGTGGGCCTCTTGCGGCGAGCCGTATTCGCGATAGGCCACGCTCTGCGGCGCCGGGGCCGGTGCGTTGGCCTCGGGCTGTTGATCCGCTTGTTCGATCCGGCAAACCATGCATCCACCTCTTGCTATTGCTGCGCCCGCAGGCGCGCTAAACGGTCATTCGCCCTTGATCGCGAACAGCTTGCGAGCTTCGGCGAAACACTTCTCGGCAATCGCCGATCGTGGTTCGGTCTTGCGCATCACCATGCCCAGGGGCGCCAGCACACTGGCGTCGGGCAGGCTGATGAAGGCCAGGTTCTCGATCGGCGAGTCCAGGCCGCTGTCCAGGGGCATGATCGAGCAACAGAAGCCCTCATGGATGGCCTGGAACAGCTGGTAGGTCGAATCGCTTTCCAGGATCGGCTGCGGGTTGAGGCCGCGGCTGCGGAAACTCAAGTCGATGGACTTGCGATAGTGCATGCCGGTGCTGAGCATGCCCAGCGGCAGTTCAGCGGCCTCTTCCCAGCTCATCTCGTTGCCTTCGAAATGAAAGTGCCGGGTGTCGTACAGCAGGCCGACCCGGGTCTCGCCGATCTCGAAGAAGTCCAGGTAGTTGGGATTGACGTGGTCCAGGTAGCAGACCCCCAGGTCCAGCTGGTTGTTGCCGATCTCCTCGATGATGCGGTCGGAGCTTGCGGACGACAGGCTGAACTTGAGCTCGGGAAAGCTCGCCGACAGCTTCTGCACGTAGCCGATGGGGTTGAAGCCGCTCAGGGGCACCAGGCCCAGGCGCAGGTTACCCACCAGTTGCCCGCGGCAGGCCGCGGCTTCGGCGAACAGCCCGTCATGGGCGGCGAGCAGGGTCTTGGCCCATGCCAGCACCCGTTCGCCGGCTTCGGTGAAACCCTCGAAACGCTGGCCCCGGGTCACCAGGATCAGGTCCAGCTCGTCCTCCAGGTTGCGCAGGCGCATGGACAAGGTCGGCTGGGTGATGTGGCAGCGCGCGGCAGCCTGGCCGAAGTGGCGGGTCTGTTCCAGCGCGATCAGAAACTTCAGTTGCTTGATGTCCACAATGGCACCTGTCGTGGGAGGGTCGTCATCAGTATTAACGCAGAGGTTCAAGCTGTGGGAAGACCCGAAGATCGTCCCGGGCTGTTGCGCCAGCCTTCAGGCCGGGGAGCCGGGGGGTGTTTCAGACAGTAGTTCAGGGCTGTTGAAATTGCTCAGCCGGGGATCGTCGGCGGCGCAGCGCAGGGGCGTCAGGCCCGATATACGCAGGGCCCGCAGCAAGCTGCGCTCGCCCTGGTCCCAGGCCTGGCGCAGATCGCCCAGCACTCGCGTCGGCAACAGGCTGAACATGGGTTGCCATTGGCCGTCCTGCTGCACCATCACCGGTTGTTCGCCAGCACCGCGGGCTTGCCACAGGGCCTCGATCAAGGCGCCATCGATGCATGGGGCATCGCAGGCCAGCACCAGCAGCCAGGGGTGCCGGGCCTGGGCCAGGCCGGCCAGGACACCGGCCAGCGGGCCGGGAAAATCCTGCTGGGCATCGGCCACCAGCTGGTCGGCGTAGGGCCGGTACTGCTCGGCGTTGCGGTTGCAGGAAATGATCAGGTCGTCGCTCAGGGGCCGCACCACGTCGTGCACATGGGCAATCAGCGGCCGGCCGCGCCAGGGCACCAGGCCCTTGTCCCGGCCGCCCATGCGCAATCCGCGCCCGCCTGCCAGCAGCAGGATCGAGCAGGGCAGGGGAGTGGCGCTGGCAGGTCGGGTCGGGGTCATGGGTCACGGGCATGTCAGGTCGATGGCGGGCACGATCTCATTGTCTGTCCGCGGCGTCCAATCGGAACATTCGAATGGCTGATCGATCCGGCTTATCAGGCCCTGACACGGGCCTGGCGACGATAGAGCGGGTCGATAATCCGGTCAGCCAGAACGATTAGACAGCCGCGCTTTGCGGCCTTTAGCCTGGGTCCATGATTTTTATCTTGGCGGTCGGAGAGTGACATGAGCGTGAAGGCGGATGCGTTGTTTGTACCTTTGAATATTGCCGTGCTGACGGTCAGCGATACCCGGGAATATGCCACCGATACCTCCGGGCAGTTGCTGGTCAGCCGCTTGCTCGAAGCCGGGCACACCCTGAGCGAGCGCAACCTGCTCAAGGACGATCTGTACAAGATCCGCGCCCAGGTCGCGACCTGGATCGCCGACGAGCGCATCCAGGTGGTGCTGATCACCGGCGGCACCGGCTTCACCGGCCGCGACAGCACCCCGGAAGCCGTGGGCTGCCTGCTGGACAAGCGCATCGATGGTTTCGGCGAGTTGTTCCGTGCGATCTCGATCCTCGATATCGGCACCTCCACGGTGCAGAGCCGGGCCCTGGCCGGGCTGGCCAACGGCACCCTGGTGTGCTGCCTGCCGGGCTCCACCGGCGCTTGCCGGACCGCCTGGGAAGGCATCCTCGCCGAGCAGCTGGATGCCCGGCACCGGCCGTGCAACTTCGTCCCGCACCTCAAGCCGGTGCAGGCCTGCGAGTCCCGCGGATGAGCCAGGGCAAGCTGATGCCGGTGGAGCAGGCGCTGGCCAGCCTGCTGGCCATGGCCGATGCCCGGCAACTGGACCAGAGCCAGGAGCTGGCCCTGGACCAGGCCCGGCAGCGGGTCCTGGCCTGCGACCTGGTGGCGACCCTGGATTTGCCGCCCTGGCCCAACAGCGCCATGGACGGCTACGCCCTGGACCTTGCCCACTGGGACGGCCAGCCCCTGCTGGTGGCGCAGACGGTGTTCGCCGGTCGGCCCGGTACGCCGTTGCAGCCGGGCACCTGCGCGCGGATCTTCACCGGCGCCCCGGTGCCCGCCGGCGCCGACTGCGTCGAGATGCAGGAGAACGTCGAGCGGCTGGATGATGGCCGGGTGCGTTTTACCCAGGCGCTCAAGCCGGGGCAGAACATCCGTCCCCAGGGCCAGGAGAACCGCGCCGGCCAGGTACTGCTCGAGGCCGGCACGCGCCTAGGGCCCTTCGAGCTGGCGGTGGCCGCCGCCCAGGGCTGTACCCGGTTGCCGGTGGTGCGCAAGCCCCGGGTGGCGCTGCTGTCCACCGGTGACGAGCTGCTGGAGCCGGGCATGCCGCTGCGCGAAGGCTGCATCTACAACAGCAACCGTACCTTGCTCCGGCATTGGCTCGATGCCCTGGGCTGCGAGGTGATCGATGCCGGGATCCTGCCGGACCAGCCGCAGCAGACCCGGCTACGGCTCGAGCAACTGCAGCATGGGGCCGACCTGATCCTCACCACGGGCGGAGTGTCCGCGGGCGATGCCGACTGCCTGGGCCAGGTGCTGCGCGACAGTGGCCGGCCGCTGTTCTGGAAACTGGCGATCAAGCCCGGCAAACCGTTGACCGTGGGCTACTTCGGCCAGGTGCCGGTGATCGGCCTGCCGGGCAACCCGGCCTCGGCCCTGGTGACCTTCGGCCTGCTGGCCCGTGCCTACCTGCTGCGCATCCAGGGCGTGGGCGAGGTCGAGCCTCTGGGCGTCATGGTGCCGGTGGCCTTCGACTGGACCCGGGCCGGCAGCCGTCGAGAGTACCTGCGCGCGCGCCTGGAGCAGGGGCGGGCGGTGCTCTATCCGAACCAGAGCTCCGGGGTGCTGCTGGGGGCCTGCTGGGCCGATGGCCTGGTGGAGATTCCCGAAGGGCGGACCCTGCAGGCCGGGGATCTGGCGCGCTTCATTCCGTTCAGAGAGCTGTTCTAGATCTTCCAGTGCCGGGCGCTCTTGGCCAGGCGCTGGCGCATCTCGCCGAGGGTCGCCACCAACTGCCGGGTCAGCAGCCGGTAGCCATCCGGTGCCGAGTGCGCCGGTGCTTCCAGGGCATTGCCCGGGCTGGCCTCCAGGGGTTTTTCCAGGCGCTGGGTAATGCCTGACTGCAGGGCCCGGGCCATGCCCACCAGGTGCATGCGGATCTGCCGGTGCTCGGCCTTGAGGCCCAGTTGCATCTGCGCCATGGCCTGGCGGTCGCCAGCATCGGGGCGGGTATTGCCGAGGATCTCCAGGGTGCTGATGCACATCCGCAGGTTGCGCTGGATGGCGTCCAGCTCGGTCATGGAAATCCGCACTTCCTTGGACACCGAGGGCATCAGCGAGCGCAGTTGCAGCATGGCGCTGTTGACCCGCCCGAGCAGCCTCAGGTGCTCGTCGTCGGTCACCGATTGGCCCTTGGTGATCCGCCCGTACAACTGCGCGCAGTCGCGCAGGGCGCCGGCCAGGTTGTAGCGCCAGGAGTACACCGCGTATAGCGGGATGGCGAAGGAAAACGCCAGGGCCAGGGCGATGCCGATCAGGATATCCACCGCCCGCCACAGGCCGTCGCTGACCTGGTTGTCGCCATGGCCGGCGACGATGAACACGGTGATCGCCGCCAGCAGCGCGGTGTAGCCGCCCTTGCCGATGGCGTGGTAGGAGAAATAACCGCAGACCGCCGACATGCCCAGGTAGGTCAGCCAGGGCTGGCCGAAGTACGCCTGCTGCACGATCAGCAGCAGGCCGACCCCGGCGCCCACCAGGGTACCGATGGCCCGCTCGGCGGCTTTCTTGCCGATGTTGCCGTGGTGCTGCAGGCCGCCGATCACCACCAGCATGGTCACCGAGGCCCATTCGCCGTGGGGCAGGTTCAGGCCGGTGGTCAGGAGGATCGTGGCGATCAGTCCGAGGACCACCCGCACCGCGTGGATCAGTCGGGCATGGCGATAACGCCGGTACGGGTCGAGCACTGGCCGCAGCAGATGGCGCAGCCAGGAGGGCAGGCGTGTGCCCCGCAGGTGTTTGAACGGGCCCAGACCGGTTTCTCCTGTGGTGGGTGAAAGGCAGCGAGTGGAGGGAGCCTGCCAGGCAGGCCCCCGGGCCTTGCTAGAAAATGTAGTCGGTGGTCAGGAAGCTGGAGTCGCGGTTGCGGATGATGTCGCTGATCAGCTCCTTGTTGCGCGCCTGGAACTTGGTGGCCACCAGGGTGCGGATCGAGAAGGTGCGCAGCGCGTCATGGACCGACAGCGTGCCCTCGGCGGAGTTCTTGCGGCCGTTGAAGGGGAAGGTGTCCGGGCCGCGCTGGCATTGGGCGTTGATATTGATCCGCCCCACCTGGTTGGCGAAGGCGTCCACCAGCTTGCCGATCTGCGCCGGGTCGCTGCCGAACAGGCTCAGTTGCTGGCCGAAGTCCGACTCCAGCACGTAGTCGATCACCGTCTCCAGGTCGCGATAGGGCACGATGGGCACCACCGGGCCGAACTGCTCCTCGTGGTACACGCGCATCTGCGGGTTCACCGGGTACAGCACCGCCGGGTAGAAGAACGAGGCCCGGGACACGCCGCCATCGGGGTTCACCACCTGCGCGCCATGGGCCTGGGCATCGGCCACCAGGCCCTGCAGGTAGTCGACCTTGGTGTTCTCCGGCAGCGGGGTCAGGGCGACGCCGGGCTCCCAGGGCATGCCCGGCTTGAGGCTGTGCAGCTTGGCATTGAATTGCTCGATGAAGCGCTGCACCACCGCTTCGTGGACGAACAAGATCTTCAACGCGGTGCAGCGCTGGCCGTTGAACGACAAGGCGCCGGTCAGGGCTTCGCTGACGGCGTTGTCCAGGTCGGCATCGGGCAGCACGATTCCCGGGTTCTTCGCGTCCAGGCCCAGGGCCGCGCGCAGGCGGTGCGGCTTGGGGTGGAGTTTCTTCAGGTCGCTGGCGGCCTTGTTGGTGCCGATGAAGGCGAAGATGTCGATCTTGCCGCTGGCCATCAGGGCGCTGACGGTCTCGCGGCCGCTGCCGTAGATGACGTTGATCACCCCGGCCGGGAAGCTGTCGCGGAACGCCTCCAGCAATGGGCGGATCAGCAGCACGCCGAGCTTGGCCGGCTTGAACACCACGGTGTTGCCCATGATCAGCGCCGGGATCAGGGTGGTGAAGGTCTCGTTGAGCGGGTAGTTGTAGGGCCCCATGCACAAGGCCACGCCCAGGGGCACGCGGCGGATCTGGCCGAGGGTGTCCTGCTCCAGTTCGAAGCGGCTGGAGCGCCGGTCCAGTTCCTTGAGCGCGCCGATGGTGTCGACGATGTAGTCGCAGGTGCGGTCGAACTCTTTCTCCGAGTCCTTGAGGTTCTTGCCGATCTCCCACATCAACAGCTTGACCACCGCGGTGCGCTGCTCGCGCATGCGCGCCAGGAAGGCCTCCACATGCTGGATGCGCTCGGCCACGCGCATCGTTGGCCAGGCGCCTTGGCCCCGGTCGTAGGCGCGCACGGCGGCGTCCAGGGCGCTGAGGGCGGTGTCGGCATCCAACAACGGGGTACTGCCGAGGATCACCTGCCGGTCGCCGTCGGCGCCTGTGAGGTAGATCGGGCTGCGGACCTGGGCCAGGGGGCCGTTCCAGATACGCAGCTGGCCATCCACCAGGTAGTCGCGTTGCTCCACCGGGTCGGGCAGGCGATAGGCTTCGGGGATGTCGCTGGCGGTTGGAAACAGGTTGCTGAGGACTTTGGCTGTGGTCATGACTCTACCCCGTGTTGGAAATGGCTCTGGCGCGGATGACAGGCGATTCGTCGTTCCTGGGTTTATCAGGCTGTTGAAAAACGACCTGCGTTGCCATCGCTGCGTTGAAAACAGTCTGGTGCGCCAGCCCGGTCAAAATGCTCATTTACCTGGGGTAAACGGCGCTTTTTCGCCTGTTTTCGCCTTGCGCTGGCTGCTTCGCCCATGTTTTTCAATGGCCTGTTATACGCCTGAACGGCCGGGTTCTTCAGCAGTTTCTGCGCTCGGCCGGCAGGCGGTCATGGTTCGAGATTAAACGTTTCAGCGAATGCCCGGCAACTGTTCTCGGCGGCCTGCGCCAAGCCTTGGCCGCAGGCGGTTCGAGCACAGGCCGGGCGCTTTGGCCGGCTGTCCGGCCAAGTCCCCTTGGCTGGCCGCCAATGCCCTCAACCCGGGGGCTCCGGTGCCTTAGTGTTGCCCTGTGAGGTGGATCCCATGGCCGGGATCGACCCTTTGCCCGGCTGCCCCGAGGACTGCCTATGCCCAGCGTCACCCTTGTGTTTTTCCCCCCGTTGCGGCGCTTGCTCGCCCCGGCCTGTCGCGGCGCCCTGGTACTGGCCCTGGGCTTGTCCCTGGGCGCTTGCGGCGATGCCGAGCCGCCGGCTTCCGGGCGCGTTGACGCGACTCGCCAGAGCCCGGCCGACCCGGACCTGGCGCGGATCTACGACAGCAGTTGCAAGCTGTGCCATGCCAACCCGGCTTCCGGCGCGCCGCTGGCCGGCGATGCCAAGGCCTGGGCCCCGCGGCTGGCCCAGGGCGCCGATACCCTGCTGGACCACAGCATCAACGGTTACCAGGGCATGCCGCCCATGGGCCAGTGCATGCAGTGTTCCGAAGAGCAGTTCCTGGCGCTGATCCGCTTCATGTCCGGCCATTCATTCCAATAAAAATACAAGGTCACCTTCCATGGTCATGCACCTCTCTCGCCGTCGCCTGTTGCAAGGGGCCGGCGCCCTCGGCGCATTCACCGCGCTGTGCAGCAACCCGCTGATGGCCGAACTGGTCCGCGCCCCGCGGCTGATTCCCTGGCGCAACTGGTCCGGCGCGCAAAGCTGCCTGCCTGAGGCACGCCTGGCGCCCAAGGACCTGGACGAGCTGGTCCAGGCGATCCGCAAGGCCCCGGGCAAGATCCGTCCGGTGGGCTCGGGGCACTCCTTCAGCGCCCTGGTGCCCACCGACGGCACCTTGCTGTCCCTGGCCTATTTCAACGGCCTGCTGGAGCACGATCCCAAGACCCTGCAGGCGGAGTTCGCCGGCGGTACGCCGATGTCGCTCATGGGGCCGGCGCTCAAGGCGGTGGGGCAGGCCCTGTGGAACATGGCCGATATCGACTACCAGACCCTGGCCGGGGCGATTGCCACCTCGACCCATGGCACCGGGGTCGGCTTCGGTTCCTATTCGAGCCAGGTCTGCGGGTTGCAACTGGTGACCGCCGCTGGCCAGGTGCTGGACTGCGACCGCCAGCGTAACGCCGAGGTGTTCCATGCCGCGCGGGCGTCCCTGGGGGCGCTGGGGGTGACGACCCGGGTGCGCTTGCAGAACCGCGAGGCCTATCGCCTGCGGGAGAAGCAGTGGATCGCCAAGACCGACGAACTGCTGGAGGACATGGACCACCTGACCCGCAGCAACCAGCATTGGGAAATGCTCGTGGTCACCCATTCCGACTACGCCCTGGCGGTGGCGCTGAACGAAACCACGGACCCGGCCACCGCGCCTCGCGATCCGGCCGAGGAGGGCGGCAACGAGTTCGTCAGCCTGATCGAGAACCTGGACAAGTACGTCAGCGATTTTCCCGACACCCGCCGCCACCTGCTCAACAGCCTGCGCTGGCTGGCGAGCTTCGATGAACGGGTGGGCGATTCCTACCAGGTCTACGCCAACGTGCGCAGCGTGCGCTTCAACGAGATGGAGTACTCGGTGCCGGCGCACCTGGGGCCGGCCTGCCTGCGCGAGATCCTCGCGCTGATCCATGACAAGGACCTGCGCACCTGGTTTCCCATCGAGTACCGCTACGTCAAGGCCGACGACATTCCCCTGAGCATGTTCGAGGGGCGCGACAGTTGCTCGATCTCGGTGCACCAGCACTACAGCATGGACCACCACAACTTTTTCGCCGCGGTGGAGCCGATCTTCTGGAAGTACCAGGGGCGCCCGCACTGGGGCAAGCACCACAGCCTCAACGCCCGCCACCTCCAGGCGCTGTACCCGCAATGGCAGGCTTTCGCCAAGGTGCGCCAGGAGCTGGACCCACGCGGCACATTCATCAACGCCCACCTGGCCTCGGTGCTGGGGGTGGCATGAAGCGGAGATCAGCACCATGAACCGTCGTCGTTTCATGGCCGGCACCCTGGGGGCCGGCGTCTTGTTGGCGGGTGTCGGCGCCTGGCTGCGGCCGGGCGAGCGGGGCGCGCCCTACGATGCCTATTTCGCCGGGCTCAATCGCGAGCTCAAGGCCAACGGGCCGATGCAGCCGGTGATGCTGATCGACCTCGATCGCCTGGACCACAACATCGACGTGGTCAAGCAATCGGTGCAGCGCGGCGGCAAGCACCTGCGCCTGGTGGAGAAATCACTGCCGTCGCCCGGGCTGCTGGCCTATATCGCCCAGCGTGCCGGGACCCGGCGCTTGATGTCGTTCCACCAGCCGTTCCTCAACCACGATGCCCAGGTCTTCGCCGACGCCGACATCCTCCTGGGCAAGCCGCTGCCGGTGCGCGCCGCCGAATTGTTCTACCAGCAGCACCAGGGCCCGTTCGATCCGGCTCGGCAACTGCAATGGTTGCTGGATACTCCCGAGCGCCTGCAGCAATACCTGGCGCTGGCCCAGGGCCTGGGCACCAGGATGCGCATCAATATCGAGCTGGATGTGGGCCTGCACCGTGGCGGGGTGGCGGACAACGCGGCCCTGGGGCGGATGCTGGCGTTGATCGCCGCTCACCCGCAGCACCTGGAATTCGCCGGGTTCATGGGGTACGACCCGTTCGTCGACATGGGCGTGCCGGGGATCCTCGGCTCGCCGGAAGGTCTGTTCGCCAAGGTCATGGCGATCTACACAGGCTTCGTCGACTTCACCCGCCAGCAGTACCCGGCGCTGTGGCGCGCGGGCCTGACCCTGAACACGGCCGGCAGCCCCAGCTATCGGCGGCACGAGCAGGAATCCCTGAGTACCGAGGTCTCGGTGGGCACGGCGATGCTCAAGCCCAGCCACTACGACCTGCCATCCCTGGAACAGCACCAGCCGGCGGCGTTCATCGCCACCCCGGTGCTCAAGAGCACCGGGCCGGTGCGGGTCCCGGCCCTGGATGACAAGTCACGGCTGTTGTCCTGGTGGGACAGCAACCAGCGCGAGACCTTCTTCATCTACGGCGGGCACTGGCTGGCGGATTTCGAATCGCCGGCGGGCTTGCAGAGCAACGGCCTGTTCGGTCGCAGCTCCAACCAAGAAATGGTCAACGGCTCAAGCGCCGTGGGCCTGGCGGTGGACGACCATATCTTTCTGCGCCCGCAGCAGAGCGAAGCGGTGTTGCTGCAGTTCGGCGACCTGCTGGCCCTGCGCGGCGGGCGCATCGTCGAGCGCTGGCCGGTCTACGCCTGACCCCCATGGCAGCGGCTACCCGAAGCCTGTAGCCGCTGTCGAGCCACGGCGAGGCTGCGCCAAGGTCCGCAGGACCTTCAGCGATGCCTGGACCGCCGTGGCCTTGCAGGCCATGCGCAGCCTGCGGCGGCTGCACGAAACCGGCAGCCGCCGAGCGGGCTCACAGGGCGAAAGGAATGGTCAGCTTGGCCCAGAGCATGTCGCCCTCGGGGCGGTTCTCCACATCGAACTCCTTGGCCCAGCGGATCTCGGCGCTGGCGTACTTGAGAAACCGCAGGTGCAGCGCCGGGCCGATGGCGAATACCTGGCCGCGCACGCCGTCGCTGACGTCCTCGCCCATGAAGGTCACGGTCTTGCCGAACTGCTTGTCGTCGGTGGTCTGCTTCAGGTAATAGCCGTTGAGCCCCAGGCTCAGGTCGTCGGTCACCCGGTAGCTGGCCGAGTAGTCGAAGTGGAAGATCTGCCCGGAGCGGTAGTGGGTGGCGTGGTTCTCCTTGTTGAAGCTGTAGGTGCTCTTGAACGACAGCTCGGTGCGCTCGGTGGGCAGCCAGGTCATGGAGAACAGAGGCTTGTAGGTGGTGAAGTTGTTGCTGGTGTTGGCCATCCGCTCCTTGTCGTATTCGCCTGTGGGCAGGGTCACCTCCACGGCCGCGGCCAGAGTCAGGTCGGGGCCCATGTCCCAGAGGATGATCGGCGCCAGGGTGGTGTCGCCCATGCTCTCGCGGCGGTCGCTCTGGCCGAACATCGCCACCTGCTGGCGCAGGTAGGGCTGGGCCGCGTAGCCGCCCAGGCGCCCGCCGAAGATGCGTATCGGGCTGAGGTAGTCCAGGCGCGGGATGATCGCGTCGGAGGTGATCTTGACCCCCGGGACCTTGCCGCCCATGGAGCTGATGTCGAGCTTCTTCGCCTGGTAGTGGTTGTAGTAGAGGTTGAAGGAGAACATGTGGTCCGGAAGCTGGTCGGACCCTAGCGGCAGGACGTAGAAACCGTCGGTGCCGGGACCGATGTTGTCGACGCCGGACTCGGTGGCCTGGACGCTCACGCAGCACGTGGCCAGGACCAGGGCCAGGCCTGGGCGCAGGGGAAAACTGGGACGGGTCGGGTGCATGGTTGGGCTCATTCTTATTGTTAGTAGGAGGGCAGCGGCGGGGGCACCGGCCGCCCCATAGAAATAAGCCCTGGCCGGTTCGTGGGGCAGGGTATTGGCGGCCACCCAGGGGGACTTTGTCGGACACTTTGCAATGCCTTGTTACATTCCTCCGCCAAAGCCTGTGGGAAGGGATATGCTTGGCCTGGCCGGTGCAGCCTTGGCAGCGGTGTTGTCCCGACAAAATAAGAACAGCCGCCCAAGCGGCCCGGAATCGCCTCCATGAACAAAGCCGTCGATCCCCATGACCAGCTGGCACTGGTTTCACCTTTCCTGTTGCAGACCCTGGCCGATGTCGCCAACGACAAGGGCATCAGCGCCGAGCGCCTGTGCCGGGGCCTGGGCTTCACCCAGGAGGACCTGCAGGACCCGACCCTGCGCATCTCCTACCGCCAGGCGGTGGCGATGATCGAACGGGCCCTGGACGCGTTGCCCCAGCAAGGGCTTGGGCTGTGGGTCGGCAGCCGCAACGTGCTGGGCACCCTGGGCCTGCTGGGCCATGCCCTGTCCCTGTGCCGGACCCTGGGCGACGCCTTCGAACTGGGCATCCGCCACCAACACACCTCGGGCACCATCGTCAGTGCCGATATCGGGCGCCAGGGCGAGGAGTTCTTCGTCGAGCTGCAATGCCGGTTGCCCTACGGCGAGGTGCAGATCTTCGCCGCCGAGGAGTTCTTCGCCAGTTTGCTGATCTATGGCCGGGCGCTGTTGAGCGCTGACTTCCAGGCGCTGCGGGTGGAGTTCATGCATGCCGCGCCGGCCTATGCCGGGCTCTATACCCAGTTGCTGGGACCGAACGTGCACTTCGGTTGCCTGCACGCGCGCATGGTGATCGAGGCCCGCTGGTTGCAGGCGCCGCTGCCCAACCACCATCCGGTGGCGCTGCGCCAGGCCCTCAAGCTGCTGGAGCTGGAAAGCGCCCAGGTGCACCAGAAGATGGACCTGATCCAGGCGGTGGAGCGGGCCTTGTCCCGGGATTTGCGCTCCGGCAGCCATATCGAGCAGGTGGCGGGGGACCTGAACATGAGCGGGCGCACCCTGCGCCGGCGCCTGACCGAGCACGGCCTGACCTTCGAGACCCTGCTGGAACGGGTGCGCCAGGCGCGGACCCTGAACCTGCTGGGCAACCCCGAACTGTCCATCGAGCGCATCACCGAAGAGGTGGGCTACAGCGACGTGCGCAGCTTTCGCCGGGCCTTCAAGCGCTGGACCGGCCTGAGCCCCAGCGCCTTTCGCGAAGACGCGGCGTTGCATTGAGCGGGTCTGGCGTTTCTGCGGCCGCTGCGCGCCCGTACGCAGCCTGCGGCAGCGGCTACGCGAATCCGGTGTAGCCGCTGTCGAGCCAGGGCGAGGCTGCGTCAAGGGCCGCGGGCCCTTCAGCGATCGCAAGATCCAGGTGATCCTGCGGGTCGCGCACGGCCTGCGGCGGCGGTAAACTCCGCGCTTTCATTCAGGAGTTCCCATGAGTTACTACCAGTCCGGCATCCTCGCTGCCCCCGTTCCGTCCCAGGCCCGCCACCTGTTTTTCGCCCTCGAGTCCATCGCGGCGTTGCCCCAGGCGCTCGACCAATTGCTGGCGCGGATCGATGGCGCCAGCGCCGTGGCCGGGTTCGGTGCCTCGCTGGTCAAGGCCCTGGGGGCTCGTGTGCCAGGACTGAAGGCCTTCCCCGGACTGACCGGGGTCGGCGTCGATAACCCTTCGACCCAGCACGCCCTGTGGGTCTGGTTGCATGGCGACGAGCGAGGCGAGCTGATGCACCGCAGCAATGAACTGGAGGCCGCGCTGGCCCCGGCCTTTCGCCTGGTGCAGATGAACGAGGCCTTCCGCCACAAGACCGGCCATGACCTGACCGGCTACGAAGACGGCACCGAGAACCCCCAGGACGAGGCAGCAGCCACGGCGGCCCTGGCCGTTGGCGAGGCCGGGCTGCGCGGTGGCAGCTTCGCCGCGATCCAGCAGTGGCAGCATGATTTCAAGGGGTTTGCCGCGATGCAGCCCGAAGAGCGTGACAACATCATGGGCCGGCGCCTGAGCGACAACGAGGAACTGGACGACGCTCCGGTCTCGGCCCACGTCAAGCGCACGGCCCAGGAAAGCTTCGCCCCCGAGGCCTTCCTCGTACGGCGCTCGATGCCGTGGCTCGAAGGTGACAAGGGCGGCCTGATGTTCCTCGCCTTCGGCCATTCCTTCAGCGCCTTCGAAGCCCAGCTGCGGCGCATGAGCGGCCTGGAGGACGGCATCACCGATGGCCTGTACCGCATGAGCCGGCCGATCACCGGTGGCTACTACTGGTGCCCGCCACTGCTGGACGGCAAGCTCGACCTGCGCGCCCTGCAAGCGGCCTGACTGGCACTCCACCCCGCCGCCCAGGGGCGCATGGCAGCTAACGCCGATTGCCGGCCAGCGGCAGGATGGCCAGGAACGACAGCGCGCAGATCGCCATGGAGGCCAGCAGTAGCAGGCCAAAGTCCAGGGTATCGCCCAGTAGCCAGGCGGCGAGGGACGGGCCCACGGCCAGGCCGCCACAAATGGCCAGGTTGGCCAGCACCACCAGCTTGCCGCCCTGGCGGTCGTAGTCGCTGATCGCCGAGAGCAGGAAGGGCAGGGCGAAGGTCCAGGCGAACTTGAAGGCGCAGGCCGCCAGCAGGTAGCGCCAGGTGGAGATCTCGCCGAGCAGGCCGCACAAGCCCGCGGTCATGGCCAGGTAACCCAGGGCCAGCAGCCAGGCACGCCGGCCCCGGGCTCCGATCCAGCTGGCCATGGCCGCGCCCGCCACGCCCATCAATGAAGCCGTCGCCAGGGCGCTGGCACTGTCGCCGGTGCTGATGCCGCGCAGGCGTGCCAGTTCGCCGGCGAAGGTCCTGATGCCGCTGAGGCTCAAGTAGAAAAGAAAGATCGCCAGCATGCCCAGGCAGACCTTGAGCCGCATCGCCTGGGCCTGGCGTGGCGGCAGTGGGCGGCTATCGTCGTGACTCCCGGCGGGCAGGGAAAGCACCAGCGGCAAGATCAAGGCGGTGAACAGCGCGATCAGCAGGAAGAAGCTGGAAACGCCCCAGTGCTCGAACAGCCATGGCATGAACTGCAGGCACAGCGCCGCCAGGACCAGCTGCCCGGTGACCCACAGGCCGAACGCGCGGGTGGCGTTGGGCAAGGTTCCGGCGGTGCCCAGGCACACCAGCACCAGCGCGGCTTCGCTGAAGGCCGTGAGAAATCGCAGGGCGGCCAGGAGGCCGAAGCCGGGGCTCGGCTCGCTCATCAGCCAGGCGCTGAACAGGTTGCCCAACAGGAACAGGCTGCCGGCCAGGCCGGCGATCCAGCGCCAGTCGTAGCGGCGCATCCACAGGTAGGTCGGCAGGGTGGAGATGGCCATGGCGCCCAACTCCAGGCTGAACAGCCAGCCGACCTGGCGGTTATCCATGCCCAGTTCGACGATGTAGCGGCTGGCCAGGGCCGGTGCCGTCAGCAGCACCAGCGGCCCGATGGCGGAGAACAGGAGCACCGCCAGCAGGCGCAGGCGGTCGCGGCTTTGCGCCATGTCGATGGCTGGAGCGGATGGCACGCTCATGAGTCTCGCTCCGGCTGCTCCAGCAGCGGTGAATGCAGGCTGGCCTTGAGCTGGGCGATCCACTGCCGCTGGTGTTCGGCCAGTTCCTGGCCCGGCAGGGCGCGCATGGCGCTCAGGTGGGGATCGGCGATACCGCTTTGCAGGCCGCTGAGGGTCTCGATCACCGCCAGGCCGAAGTACGGCACCGAGTTGGCCTCGTAGCCGCCTTCGTGGCACAGCACCAGGCGCCCGTCGCACAGGCGCTCGGCGGCGAGCATCAGCCGGGCCGTCAGTTTGCGGTAGGCCTCGCTGTGCAGCAGCATGCGGCCCAATGGGTCGTGGGCCCCGACATCGAACCCGCAGGGCACCAGGATCAGTTGCGGACGGTGGGCGGCCAGGGCCGGCAGCACTATTTCGTCGAAGGCATGCAGGTAGGCGCCTTCCCCTGAGCCCGGGGGGAGCGGGATATTGAGATTGAAACCCAGGCCGGCGCCTGCCCCTTGTTCCTCGACCTTGCCCGAATCCTGCGGATAGTTGCCGTCCTGGTGCAGGGAGAGGGTCAGCACCCGTGGATCGTCCCAGAAAATGCTCTGGGTGCCATTGCCGTGGTGCACGTCCCAATCCACCACCGCGATCCGTTCCAGGCCATGCACCGCCAGGGCTTCATGGGCGGCGAGCGCGGCATTGGCCAGCAGGCAGAAGCCGCGTCCACGGTCGGCTTCGGCATGGTGTCCAGGCGGGCGGACCAAGGCGTAGGCATTGCGCGCATCGCCACGCAGCACCTGTTTGACGGCCTCGATCACCCCGCCGGCGGCGAGCTTGGCGATCTCGAAGCTGCCGCTGCCGAACGGCGTATTGTCGCCGGCGTCGCCACCTTGCCGGTCGCTGAGGCCTTGCAGGTATTGCAGGTAGTCGGCGCCATGCACGCGCAGCAGTTGTTCGTCGGTGGCGGGCCTGGGCTTGATCGGCAGCAGTTGTTCGGTGATGCCGCTGATATCCAGCAGGTTCTTCAGCCGCCGCTTGCTTTCCGGGTTCTCGAAGTGCAGGCCGGGCTGGATCTGCAGGCCGGGGGCGAACAGGCCGGCATGGTTGCCGGTGGAATGCCACATGTAGAGCTCGTGCCAGACAAGTGCCGTTTGCATGGAGTCATTGCCTCTCTGGCGCACGGGAGTACGCCGGTTCTCGGGGTGCTGTCGGGGAGGGTGCGAGCCGAGGTTAGAAAGGCTGGGGCCATCGATAAATACACCCGAGGAGGTAGGGGCGGCAGGCGCTCCTTGGCCTGGCCCCAGGGCAAGTGTTTCCTTCGGAAACAGCCTTGGCCGGGGCGAGCGTCACGCCAGGGCAGGTGGGCGTGAGGCTTGCTTGAGAAACAGGTCGCACAGCTGCATCTGCGAGGACACCGCAAGGCGTGCGTAGATATTGCGTCGATGCACCTTGACCGTGCCGGGGCTGATGCCCAGATGCCGGGCGATGAGCTTGCCGGGGTTGCCTTGCAGCATCAGGCTCACCACTTGCCGCTCCCGCGGGGTCAGGAGTTCCCCGGCAAAAGTCGCCAGTGCCTGCTCCAGGGGGCTGGTGGTGCTGGGCGGTGCGCGATGCTGGTCGCTGTAGCTGCGCAGCAGGTGCTGGAGGATCGGGTAGATGTTGTGCAGTGCTTGCAGCTCCTGGGTGCTGGCCAGGCAGCGCGAACGCCTGCCGATGGACATGACCAGGGTGGTCTGGGCATCGACGGGCACCAGCACGCCGATTTCATCGGCCAGGTCCAGCTCCTGGTAGTAGTGCCGGTAGTAATCGGTGTCGCGCAGCTGGCAGGTGCGCTGGTTGATGCGCAGGATGCCGCTGGTGCGGCCATCGACGATGGAGCAGGACACCGGGTCCAGGCGGTAGATGTCGTCCAGGTAACGCGCGATGTAGCGTTCGTGGTGCTGGGCGGGATAGTCCTCGTAGAGGATCTGCGGACGGCAGCCTGCGCGATAGGACTTGATGACCACGTTGTCGTGGGCCAGCAAGGACTGCAGGGAGTACGACAGCAAGTCCGGGAACCCCGGGTGGGCGCTGTTCTCCAGCAACCTGGCGAGCATCTGGTGCCAGTCGGCCATTTCCCACTTCGCCAGCGGCTTGGTCAGTTGCATGGGTATCCCCCGTTCGCGTGTTCTGGGCGGCTGTCGGTATTGGCAGCAAATGCAGTGCCATCTCGGGCTTGGCCAAGATTTGCGCGGCGCCCTGTTCGCCAAGGCCCGCCGCCGCTTGCCCAGCGCTCGATCGGACGAGTGGTGTTCAGAGATTTCGTACGATTCTTGTAAGA